>CAMBJN010000012.1 GCA_945867755.1 Polynucleobacter meluiroseus | reverse complement strand
GCACAAGAAGGTGATGAGGTTGTTTTTTCTAAGCACGCCTTTGCTGTTTATCCATTAGCCACTCAAGCGGTTGGCGCAAAAGCGATTGAAGTTTCTGCCACGGCTGATTTTGGCCATGACTTGTCGGCCATGCTCAAGGCCATCACAAGCAAAACTCGTTTGGTGTTTGTGGCCAACCCAAATAATCCAACTGGAACATTTTTAAAAGCATCTGAGATCGAAGCCTTTTTACAAAAAGTACCAGAACATGTGGTGGTGGTGATCGATGAGGCTTATAACGAATTTTTAAGACCAGAACAGCAATACGATGCGATTGCTTGGGTCAGAAAATACCCGAATGTGATTGTTTCAAGAAGTTTTTCAAAGGCATATGGTTTGGCTGGTTTGAGGATTGGCTATGGCATTGCGCAAAACAACATCACTGATTTATTGAATCGCATTCGTCAGCCATTCAACGTCAATAGTTTGGCTCAGGCAGCCGCGATTGCCGCATTAGCTGACAGTGCTTTTTTAAAGAAATGCTATGACCTCAACTGCGCAGGCTATGCACAGTTGACCAAGGCCTTTGACTCGATGGGTTTGTTGTACATCCCATCATCGGGCAACTTTGTTTTGGTCAAGGTGGGTGATGAGCCTAATGCTGGTGCCAAAGTCAATTTGGAGCTTTTAAAAGCGGGTGTAATCGTGCGACCAGTTGGTAATTATGGTTTGCCTCAATGGTTGCGTATTTCTATTGGGTTACCTGAAGAGAATCAAGTATTCATAGATGCTCTTAAGAAAATACTCGGGCGATGACCATGACTCAACATACATCAGGCACAAAACCTTTGACCTTGGGCATCATTGGCGTTGGTTTGATTGGCGCCTCCCTTGGCTTGGCACACAAACAAGCTAAAACCTTTGATAAGGTTTTGGGTGTTGGTCGTTCAGAAGCTAACTTGAACCAAGCCATCAAGATGGGTGCAATCGACCAAGCCGTGAGTCTTGAGCAGTGCGCTAAAGAATCAGACGTGATCGTGGTGTGCGTGCCAGTGGCGCAAACTTTTAGCATCTTGCATGCGATTGAGCCGCATCTTAAAAAAAATGCATTGATCACTGATGCTGGCAGTACTAAGACTGATGTGATCATGGCTGCTAAAACAGCTTTGGGCGATAAGGTGGCGCAATTTATTCCAGCGCATCCAATCGCAGGTGGAGCGCAGCATGGCGCTAATGCGGCTAAAGTGGATTTGTATCAAGGTAAAGAAGTGATCATTTGCCCATTGCAAGAAAATACACCTGCTGCTGTTGAAGCAATCAATGAATTTTGGTTGGGTGCGGGTGCCAATACCCATCGCATGTCTTCTTTACAACATGACGCTGTGTTCGCTGCGATTTCGCATTTACCGCATGTTTTGTCTTTTGCTTTGATGTTGCAGGTGGCTAACTCAGAGGATGCCAATGTCAAGCTGGGCCATGCTGGTGCAGGATTTAGAGACTTCACAAGAATTGCAGCGTCTAGCCCTGAAATGTGGCGAGACATCAGTTTGGCCAATAAAACAGCACTATTAAAAGAAATCGATCAATACCTCCATTTGACCAAGCAACTCAGAGACATGATTGCTAAGGAAGATGGCGATGCTTTATTAAAAGCATTCACACGCGCCAGTGCAGAACGTCAAAAATGGAAAGATCGTTGATGAGTTCTGGTGTGATTGAATTTATTGAACTGGGACCATATATCAAGGCTGAAGGAACGGTTGCTTTACCAGGGTCGAAAAGTATTTCTAATCGAGTGTTGCTTTTGTCTGCACTTGCAAAAGGTACAAGCACTCTCAAGGGTTTATTGGATGCCGATGACACTCAAGTGATGCGTGCAGCGCTTAAAACGCTTGGCGTGAACATTGAAGAAACAAAAGAAGATTGCATCGTGCATGGATGCTCTGGCAAGTTGCCAAAAAATCAAGCCGATTTATTCATGGGGAATGCTGGCACAGCCATACGCCCCTTAACGGCAGCTTTGGCTATTCTCGGTGGTGACTATCGTTTACATGGTGTACCACGCATGCATGAAAGACCGATTGGTGATTTGGTCGATGGTTTACGAATGGTGGGCGCTCAAGTGTCTTATGAGCAACAAGAAGGGTATCCACCATTAAGAATCACTCAAGGGCAAATACGCACCAATGAATTAATCAAAGTTCGTGGTGATGTTTCTAGCCAGTTCTTAACAGCCTTGTTGATGTCATTACCACTCGTTGCTAAAAGTGAAATTTGTATCGAGGTGATTGGTGAGCTAATTTCAAAACCATACATTGATATCACCTTGAAGTTGATGAAACGATTTGGTGTGGATGTGCGCAATGACAACTGGCAGAAATTCTATATTCCAGCCAATGATGGTCAACCGTACAGCAGTCCAGGAATACTTTATGTTGAAGGTGATGCCTCATCAGCTTCTTATTTCTTGGCGGCTGGTGCCATTGCAGAAGGCCCTATGAGAGTCACAGGTGTTGGTAGAAACAGTATTCAAGGGGATGTGGCTTTTGCCGATGCTCTTAATCAAATGGGCGCCAACGTGATGGCCGGCGATGATTGGATTGAGGTCAGGGGCGTTGATACTCCGAGCGGCAAATTGCAAGGTATTGAACTCAATTGTTTGGCCATACCTGATGCTGCCATGACCTTGGCTGTTGCAGCTTTATTTGCCGAAGGACCTACCAAGCTAACTGGCATTGCTAGCTGGAAGGTCAAAGAGACTGATCGCATTGCTGCGATGGCCATAGAGTTAAGAAAAGTCGGTGCGATCGTTGATGCGGGTGATGACTATATTCAAATCACACCCCCTAAAAAATGGCAGTCTCCTGCCCAAGGCATCGACACCTATGACGATCACCGCATGGCGATGTGTTTTTCCTTGGCTGCTCTTGGGCCTCTCAGAATCAGGATCAATGATCCTGCTTGTGTGGCCAAAACATTCCCAGAGTATTTCAAAGAATTTTTTCAAATTGCAAAATCAATCTAATTGACTCAATGATGAAAACCGAACATGACTTTGAATGCGATGTCATCGTTATTGGTGCGGGAGTAATTGGTCTGGCAGTGGCCAGAAAACTTCAACTTGAAGGACGTGAAGTCATACTTCTAGAAAGAAATGACGCCTTTGGCATGGAAACCAGTTCTAGAAATTCTGAAGTGATCCATGCAGGCATTTACTATCCAGTGGGTTCTCTCAAATCTTTTCATTGTGTAAAAGGCAAAGAGATGTTGTATGCCTATGCCAAAGAAAGATCAATTCCACATCAACAAATTGGCAAACTCATTGTTGCAAGCCAAGAAGATGAATTAAATAAATTGGATGCATACATTGAATCAGCTCGAGCCAATGGTGTTCATGATTTGAGGCGGATCAGTCAAGCAGAGCTAAAAGAGTTAGAGCCCGAGGTTCATGCACATGGTGCTGTTTTTTCGCCAAGCTCAGGCATCATCGATAGTCATGCTTTGATGTTGTCACTCTTGGGTGATTTTGAAAACGCCGGCGGAAATTTCATCGTTAATTCACCAGTGGTTTCTGGGCGTTCTGTGTCTAATGGCATACAAATTCAATTGGGTGATGCTGATCAAAGTTTGATCTTAGCTAAAACCGTCATCAATGCCGCAGGTTTGTATGCCTGCGATGTTGCAAGATCAATCGAAGGGATTCGAGAGTCAGCAATTCCTAAGCCTTACTATGCGATTGGGCATTACTTCACAATGAGTGGCAAAAGCCCATTCAAGCATTTGATTTATCCAGTAGCCGGTCATGGTTACTTGGGTGTTCATGTCACCTTGGACATGGGCGGTCAAGTTAGATTCGGACCTGACATTGAATGGATTGATTCTGTTGATTACGCCTTTGATGATTCTCGTCGTCAGCGTTTTATAGATGCTGTGGCTCGCTACTACCCAGCTGTAATAAACAAAGAGGTGAACCCTTCTTACACAGGAATTCGTCCAAAAATCAGCGGTCCTCAAGATCCATCGGCCGACTTTTTGATTCAAACTGAGGCAGATCATGGGGTGCCTGGACTGATTAATTTGCTCGGGATAGAGTCTCCAGGACTCACTTCTTGCCTATCAATCGCCGATTTTGTGGCTAAATTGCAGCATTGATCATTTCACATTAAGAAATATTTATACTTACTCAAAGCCCTCAATCAAGCGCAAAAACCTAAAATCCATCAAAAATGACCCAAAACGCCAATACTTTGATCCCCGTGATCGCCATTGATGGACCCACTGCCTCTGGCAAGGGAACGGTTGCTCAGTTAATTGCTGAACGCTTGGGTTATCACTATTTAGATAGTGGCGCTCTTTACCGATTGGTTGGTTTGGCTAGTCTTAAGGTGGGTGTTTCAACGGCTTCTGAGGTGGACTTAATCCCCATTACTGAAAATTTAAATGTTAATTTTCAAGGAGATAGAGTATTTCTAGGGGCTGAAGATGTGACTGATCAAATTCGCCAAGAAGAGATGGGGAGGCGCGCATCTGAAGTGGCTGTCCATGCCGGGGTCAGAAAGGCTTTGATTGCAAGGCAGCAATCTTTTCGCCAAAAACCTGGTTTGGTGGCCGATGGCAGGGACATGGCCAGTGTGATTTTTACGGATGCGGCCACCAAAGTCTTTTTAACCGCCAGCGCCGAGGCCAGGGCGGACAGACGCTATAAACAATTGATAGCTAAGGGCTTTTCTGCTAACATTCAAGTCCTTTTGCAGGATTTACGTGAACGGGATGCGCGCGATGCCAATCGCAGCAATTCGCCACTTAAAGCTGTTGAAGGGGCTCACCACCTCGACACCACGTCAATGACGATCGAAGAGGCGGTGAATCAAGTTCTGAAGTGGCATCAAGCTAATTAAAAAAGGTTTGAGGTCATTAAGAAACCAAGGAGCCAGTCCTTGCCACGCGAGTGCTGGTATGTGCAATCTAACCCGTCGAGTTTTTTTGACGGCTTTATAGTGAAAACTCATGTCTGAATCTTTTGCAGCTCTATTTGAAGAATCCCTAGCCCGTTCTAATATGAAGACCGGCCAAGTTATTTCCGCTGAAGTTGTGCGTATTGATCACAACTTCGTAGTGGTAAATGCCGGTTTGAAATCTGAAGCTTTTATCTCTGTTGAGGAATTCCTTAACGATCAAGGTGAAGTTGAAGTTCAACCAGGCGATTTCGTTTCTGTAGCGATTGACGCTTTAGAAAACGGTTACGGCGACACAGTGTTGTCACGTGACAAAGCGAAGCGTTTAGCTTCTTGGTTGAATCTAGAGAAGGCCTTGGAACAAGGCGAACTCGTTACTGGTGCTGTAACAGGCAAAGTAAAAGGTGGTTTGACCGTGATGGTGAATGGTATTCGTGCCTTCTTGCCAGGCTCTTTGTTGGATACGCGTCCTATTACGGACACTACTCCATACGAAGGCAAGACCATGGAGTTCAAAGTTATCAAGCTCGACCGTAAACGCAACAACGTTGTGTTATCTCGTCGTGCTGTAGTTGAAGCTAGCCAAGGTGAAGAGCGCGCTAAGTTGCTCTCCAACCTTAAAGAAGGTACTGTGGTTCAAGGTATCGTCAAGAACATCACTGACTACGGCGCGTTCGTGGATCTTGGTGGTGTTGACGGCTTGTTGCACATCACTGACTTGGCATGGCGCCGTGTTCGTCATCCGAGCGAGATGTTGACTGTTGGTCAAGAAGTAACAGCAAAAATTCTTAAGTACGATCAAGATAAAAACCGTGTGTCATTGGGTATCAAGCAATTGGGTGATGATCCATGGGTAGGTATCGCACGTCGTTACCCACCAAATACACGTTTATTCGGTAAGGTCACTAATTTGACTGACTACGGTTCATTCGTTGAGATTGAAACTGGTATCGAAGGTTTGGTACACGTTTCTGAGATGGATTGGACAAACAAGAACGTTGCGCCAAGCAAAGTTGTTCAATTGGGCGTTGAAGTTGAAGTGATGGTTCTTGATATTGATGAAGACAAGCGCCGTATCAGCTTGGGTATGAAGCAATGCAAACCAAATCCATGGGATGAATTTGCTCGTGTACACCAAAAAGGTGAGAAGTTAACGGGCGCGATCAAGTCAATCACTGACTTTGGCGTGTTCATTGGCTTGCCAGGTGGTATCGATGGTCTCGTTCACTTATCAGATTTGTCATGGCAAGAGACTGGCGAAGAAGCTGTTCGCAAGTACAAAAAAGGTGACGAAGTTGAGACAGTTGTTTTGGCTATCGACGTTGAAAAAGAGCGCATCTCATTGGGCATCAAGCAGATGTCTGGTGACCCATTCAATAACTACACATCAGCTAGCGACAAGGGCAGCATCGTCGACGGTACTGTGAAGAGTGTTGATGCTAAGGGTGCTGTGATTTTGTTGGCAGATGAAGTTGAGGGCTATTTGCGCGCTTCTGAGATTTCAACAGATCGCGTTGAAGATGCCCGTAATTTGCTTAAAGAAGGTGACGCTGTGAATGCAATGATCATCAATATTGACCGCAAGTCACGCAATATTAATTTATCTATCAAGGCCAAAGATAGCGCCGATCAGCAACAGACCATAAGTAAGTTGCAGAACGAAGCTAGTGCAGGCACCACGAATCTTGGTGCATTGCTAAAAGCTAAGATGGACAATCAAGGTAACTAATATAGCTACTTTGGTGTAATGTATCGGGAATTCCCCGCTCTTTTTTAGGGCGGGGATTCTCAAAACTAATAAAAAAGAATATTGTTGAGTTATGGACGATTTAGAACGCAGTGATTCATCGACAATCACCCGATCAGAATTGGTAGAGCGATTAGCTCAGGCATTCCCACAGCTATTGCCGCGGGATGTAGAGCTGGCCGTTAAGACATTGCTCGACACCATGTCACAGGCATTGGCTGAAGGTAAACGGATTGAATTACGTGGCTTTGGTAGCTTTGTGATGCACCACCGTCCACCACGTCAGGGACGAAACCCTAAGTCTGGTGAAGCTGTGATGGTTCCCGCTAAGCATGTGCCACACTTTAAGCCAGGCAAAGAGTTGCGTGAGAGGGTTGATTTCCCTAAGAAAGACGACTCTAAAGAATGACCGCTTTTCTGAATGCCGCATTCAGAGCATTGCGGATCATTGGAAGAATCCTTATTTTTATATTTTTAGTATTGCTGGCACTTGGCAATACACATCAAGTTAATTTTCATCTCATTCCAGGCATCAATTGGAACGTTCCATTGATACTTGTCTTATTCATCGCATTCATAGCGGGCATCTTGCTGACCTTGCTCAGCGGTTTGACGATTCGCCGTTTACAACAAGACCGTAGATAAATCGTGTTGCAGATAGAAACCTGGTGGTTATTCGCTCTCCCAATTGTTTTTGCTTTGGGTTGGGTGGGGGCGCGCTGGGACATGCGTTTGGAAAAGCGTGAAAATGACATCGAGCGCTTGGCTCAGCAGAAATCAACTTTCAAAGGTTTGAATCTCTTGCTCAATGAAGAGCCGGATAAAGCCATTGATGCCCTCGTTCAAATTGCCCAGCTAGACCCTGAAACCACCGAGTTGCATTTTGCATTGGGAAGTTTGTTTAGAAGACGTGGTGAAACTGAGCGTGCCATTCGCGTGCATCAGCACCTAGCAAACAGAGATGACTTGCCATCAAGGCACCGTGATCATGCTGCCTATGAATTGGGCCGCGACTTTTTAAGGGCAGGCCTATTGGATCGCGCAGAGACCTCTTTGAATCAGGTCAGCCCTCAAAGCAAATTTGGTATTCCTGCTAAAGAAAGTCTTCTTGAGATGTACCAAGTTGAAAAAGACTGGGCCAAAGCCATCGTGGCATCTCAAGAACTAGAGGCACTGCAAAACAAGGGGCGCGAAAAAGAAATTGCTCACTTTCATTGTGAATTAGCGGATGAGGCATTGCGCCGTAAAGATCTTTCTGTTGCTGCAAAGCACGTTGAGTTGGCGATGCAAAGCTCTCCCAACCATCCGCGAGCCATCATTTTGCAAGGTGATTGTTTGGTGGCGCAGAACCAACTCACTCAAGCCGTTGAGGTTTGGTTTCTGATTGCGAAAAACCATCCAGCCTACTTGCATTTAATGGCCAATCGTTGGATCAGCGTGCACCAGGTACTTGGTAAAATGGAAGAGGGCCTTCAAGTGCTTGCGGATACTTTAGAGACTCAAGCTGGTGGAGAGCTCCTGGATATCACTTTTAAACATGTGATGGCTTTGCGCGGAGTGCCTCAGGCTGAAACATTGATGACAGAGGTGATGCGTCACACGCCTAGCTTAAGCGCTATGGCTCTCAGAGCCCAAGCTCGCTTGACCATGGCTGAAGTAGCAAAAGATACCAAAGGAGCTCAAGAATTCAAGGCATCCTTTGATTTATTGAAACAAAGAACCAATACACTGGCTCGCTATACCTGCGGTAATTGCGGATTCAGAGCCAAACGTTTTTATTGGCAGTGCCCAGGATGTAATCATTGGGAAGCCTATTCTCCAAGGCGCGGTGAAGGATCTGCTCCTTCGGGCCCATCCATGTAAGCCTGCTATATTGATTTAATATAAAAATCCAAAACATTTAAAAGAAAATTAATCGCCATGGACATTCAACTTTCATCATCTGATATTCAAGCATTTAAAAAAGCTCGCTTATTGATTGTGGGCGATGTCATGTTGGATCGTTATTGGTTTGGTGATACCGAAAGAATTTCTCCGGAAGCTCCGGTGCCAGTTGTTTTGGTGAGCAAAGAAGATGAGCGCTTGGGTGGCGCTGCAAACGTCGCCAGAAACGCCGCGAGTCTGGGTGCACAAATTTCAATTTTAGGTGTTGTTGGTGATGATGAATCTGGAAAAATAGTTGAGCGCTTGTTGCAAGAGCAAGGGGTCAAAAGTTATTTGCAACGCGACCCAAATCTAAAGACCACCGTGAAATTAAGGGTGGTCGCCCGTCAACAACAGTTGATTCGTTTGGATTTTGAAAAAGCTCCAACCCATGAAGCTTTATTAAATAAATTAGAGCAATTCCAATCTTTGTTAAATGATGTTGACGCGGTTGTTTTCTCTGACTACGGTAAGGGTGGCTTAACCCATGTCACCCAAATGATTGCGGCTGCAAAAGCAGCCGGCAAGTTTGTATTGGTCGACCCCAAGGGAGATGACTACAGTAAGTATCAATCAGCCTCGGTGATCACTCCTAATCGTGCAGAACTTCGTGAAGTTGTTGGGCGTTGGAAGGATGAAGCAGATTTAACGAAAAAAGCACAGTCATTAAGAGAAACATTAAAACTAGATACCTTGCTTTTGACCAGGTCTGAGGAGGGCATGAGCTTATTCACTGCCAAGGGCGTAGAGCACGTCAAAGCTCAAACTAGAGAAGTATTTGATGTCTCGGGTGCGGGTGACACAGTCATCGCCACCATGGCCGTTGCTTTGGCTGCTGGTTGGGCGCCTGCTAAGGCCATGAATTTGGCTAATAAGGCTGGTGGTATCGTGGTGGGTAAACTAGGTACTGCAACTGTTTCATTAGAGGAATTGCAATGACATACATTGTGACTGGCGCAGCAGGATTTATTGGCGCAAATATTATTCAAGGTTTGAATGCCAGGGGCATTAAAAATATCATTGCTGTTGATGAATTAAACCCAGCTGATAAATACCGCAATTTGGCTGATTTAGAGATTACTGATTTTTTAGATAAATCTGAATTCTTGGCAGCTTTTTCTAAAGGGCACTTCGGTAAGGCTACTGCAGTTTTTCATGAGGGCGCTTGTTCAGACACCATGGAAACTGATGGTCAGTACATGATGGCGAATAACTACCGTTATTCAATCGATTTATTAGATATTTGCACAGAGCACCACGTTCCTTTTTTGTATGCCTCTTCTGCTGCCACCTATGGTGGCTCTGATGTATTCAAAGAAGATCGCCAATTTGAAAAGCCGCTGAATGTCTATGGCTATTCGAAATTCTTATTTGATCAAGTGGTACGTCAACGTTTGCAAGACGAAGTCACCACCGCCCAAGTGGTTGGATTCAGGTACTTTAACGTTTATGGGCCTAGGGAATCGCACAAAGGGCGCATGGCTTCAGTAGCCTTTCATCATTACCATCAATTCATGGAAGCCAATTTAGTGAAATTGTTTGGTGAATACGATGGCTACCAAGAAGGTGAGCAAAAAAGAGATTTTATTTCTGTTGAAGATGTGGTCAAGGTGAATTTGTTTTTCCACGATCACCCTGAAAAAAATGGCATATTTAATTTGGGCACGGGTCGCGCTCAACCGTTCAATGATGTGGCCAAATCAGTGATCAATTCTTTGAGAAAAATCCATGGACACACTGAGTTGTCTTTATCAGATTTAATTGATGAGAGATTACTTGAGTACGTACCATTTCCGGAGGCCTTGAAAGGTAAGTACCAATCATTCACTCAGGCTGATTTAACAAATTTGAGATCTGCAGGCTATCAAGAAGACTTCCTAACGGTTGAGCAGGGTGTCAGCAAATACATGACGTGGCTGTCAGACAATTCTGATTTTCTTGCACAACCCATGTAGGCACTAAAAAAACGTCAACCGCACCACGGTCGACTCGTTAAGAAAAAGCTCCATCAATCGGTGGAGCTTTTTCATTAAAGGAGTCTTAATGTTTTTAAAAGTATTACAACCAATCATCAATTTCATCATGGCAGCGTTTATGGGCCTATTTTTATTGAGCGGTCATGCCTTCGCTAAGGTAGAAATCAATTCTGCTGATCAGGCGGCCCTAGAGTCTGTGCGCGGCTTAGGGCCATCTAAAGCCAAGGCTATTTTGCTTGAGCGAAAAAAGAATGGGCCATTCAAAGATTCGACTGATCTTCACACCCGCGTCAAAGGCATTGGAGAAAAAACTGTTGAACGCTTGATGCAAAATGGTTTGATCATCAACAACAAGACTGTTGCTGGAGCAAGTAAGGATAAGCCCACAAACAAAGCCAAAGAGACCTCATCTAAAAGAGTCGCAGATAAAGAAAAAGAAGGCGCCAAAAAAGCGAAGTCAGAAAAAGCCAGCTCGGAAAAAACAGCCAGGCAAAGTAGAAAAACTAAAGAAGACGCAAAGGAAGGTAAGCAAAATAATCAGAAAGGTAGAGAAGCTTCCTAAGCCTATAAGCTTATAAGTCATTGGCATATGACCTTGTTCAAAATACATTAAGATAGGGGTCATATGTCTACCTCACGTCCAAACTACCCGACCATTGCCCAAACTGTTGGCTATACCCCATTGGTGCGTTTACAGCGCATACCTGGGGCAGGCAATACAGAGCGTAATAATCTTATTTTGGGTAAGTTAGAGGGCAACAATCCAGCTGGTTCGGTCAAAGATCGGCCAGCTTTATCGATGTTCATGCGCGCACAAGAGCGTGGTGATATCAGTCCTGGCGATACC
Source organism: Polynucleobacter meluiroseus (assembly GCA_945867755.1). Taxonomy (GTDB): domain Bacteria; phylum Pseudomonadota; class Gammaproteobacteria; order Burkholderiales; family Burkholderiaceae; genus Polynucleobacter; species Polynucleobacter meluiroseus_D. The sequence goes on along the minus strand of CAMBJN010000012.1, from coordinate 5,693 downwards.
CTGATTGAAGCAACCAGTGGCAACACTGGGATAGCCTTAGCCATGGTTGCCGCCATCTTGGGTTACAAGATGATTTTAGTGATGCCTGAAAATCAGAGTATCGAGCGCCGCCAAAGCATGGCAGCCTATGGGGCTGAATTGATCTTGACTCCAGCCACAGGCGGTATGGAGTACGCAAGAGATTACGCAGAACAATTGCAAAAAGATGGTAAGGGAAAAATCCTTGATCAGTTTGGCAATAAAGATAATCCCAAGGCCCATATTGAATCAACCGGTCCTGAGATTTGGGAAGACACGCAAGGTCAGGTCACACACTTTATTTCTGCGATGGGCACCACTGGAACGATCACTGGTGTATCGATCTACTTAAAAGAAAAGAACGCGAACATTCAAATCATCGGAGCTCAGCCAGAGGATGGCTCGCAAATACCTGGTATTCGTAAATGGTCCCCTGAGTACATTCCTAAAATTTACGCAGACGCGAAAGTGGATCGCATCGAATATGTTAGTCAGGCTACAGCCGAAGACATGGCGCGACGCTTGGCAAGAGAAGAGGGTATTTTTTGCGGTATCTCAGCAGCGGGAGCTCTGGTTGTTGCTTTGAGAGTGGCAGAAAGAATTGAAAATGCCACGATCGTGTTCATTGTTTGTGATCGCGGTGATCGCTACCTATCAACGGGCGTTTTCCCAGCTTAATTAAACAGTGTTTATTTAAATAATATTGAGCTTATTGGCTGGCTGACTTATTGCTTTTTTTGACAGTCTTTTTGGCATTTTTAGGCTTCTTACTTGCTTTTTTGGCAACATCGCCAGCGGGTCTCACATCATCTAAGGCCTCAGCAAACTCTACCACTGATTGGGCATAAAAGAAGCTGCGGTTGTAATCACAGATAGCTAAAAAATTACGCAGACCAATCACGTAGCGCACTTCGGTACCGCCGTTTTTGCCAGGACTTGGTAAATCAACAATCAGGCTTGGTGTGCTTGCTGGAAGTGAGCTTTGCTTCAATAAGCCTTGATTGATCAAGTCGCCCAATTGAAGCTTTGCTTTTGGTTCTCCATCGGCTAAGCGCGCAGCAGTATCTTGAGCAGACTGATTACCTTCAATCTCAAAATAAATGGGCTCATCTTTGACCCAGCCATGGACCAGCAAGAAGTTGGCAACACTTGCAATGGCATCTTCAGGTGAATTTCTCAAATCGATCTTGCCATCCTTATCGCCATCTACGGCAAAGCGCCTAATACTGCCTGGCATGAATTGAGGCAAACCGATAGCGCCAGCATAGGATCCAGTTTGGTTCAAGCAAGTTTTAAATGGTTTTGCTTGGTGGCTCTCTGCCCAGCACAGCAAGATTAAATCTTCTAGCTGATTTTTAAACAGGGTTTCTCTGGCAGATTTATTAGGAGCGTTGGGGTAGTCAAACCCGAGTGTGCTGAGAGAGTCTCGAACTGAGAAACCACCCATATGACGCCCATAGATGGTTTCTACACCAATGATTGACACAATGATTTCTGCCGGAATGCCAGTTTCTTTTTCTGTTTTTTCGATGAAGGAGCGATGGGTTGCCCAAAATTTTTGTCCCGCAGCCAAACGCCTGGGTTCAACAAATCTGCTGCGATAGACTTTCCAATTCTTTTGAAAACCCGGTGGTGCAGGCATCACCAATTTTTTAATCGATGGTATTACTTTTGTATCTTCAAAAGCACGCTTTAGATCAGCCAAAGGGATTTGATGATTTTTAGATACCATCTCTAAAAAGGCTTGCAAGGAATTTGCGTTGATTGATTCTGCTTGGCTCATGCTTTCCGCCAAAGTGTCACTTTGGCTGGGTGCAGGTGATTGACTGGTTTCGCCAACATTGAGATTGGCGCAGGCTGACAAAAAGACAGCAGAAATGCCGCTAATCATCAGTTTTGAAAATCTATTTGTGAGTGATGTGGTGTTATTCAAATCGTCAATATCTTTTGCGGTGTTGGATAAGGTGTGATGAAGTTGATAAATATCATTAAAACAGTATTTTAGGGCCCTAATCAATCGGTACTTTCCTGATAATGCCTTGAATCTTTCCTTAAGATGCCCTCATGTGCTCCGGGGCATATCTTGTATGGTTCTGCGGGATGAGTGCTTGAGGTATTGTTTGAAAGCTTGATTGAAAGCAATACATTCTGATGTAAGAACTTTTTAGGCATATTAAAATGAGAGCATTAGATAAATGATTAAGCAAATCCAGTCAGTAGCTCCAAAATAGTGTTAATCATCAATGTGACTGACCTTTTGTTAACAATAAAAAATAAGAGTCTCTATGAAAATTTTAGTCGCTGTTAAGCGTGTTGTAGATTACAACGTCAAGGTACGAGTTAAATCTGATCAATCGGGTGTCGATATTGCAAACGTCAAAATGAGCATGAACCCTTTTGATGAAATTGCAGTTGAAGAAGCTGTGCGTCTAAAAGAGGCAGGTCTTGTTACAGAAATCATTGCTGTTTCTTGTGGCTTGACTCAATCTCAAGAAACTATTCGGACTGCCATGGCGATTGGCGCTGACAGAGGTATTTTGGTTGAAACAGAAGTTGAATTACAGCCCTTGGCGGTCGCTAAGTTATTAAAAGCAATCGTTGATAAAGAGCAACCTGATTTGATTATCTTGGGCAAGCAAGCGATTGACGATGACAGTAATCAAACTGGCCAAATGTTGGCAGCTTTGTTAAATATCCCTCAAGCAACCTTTGCTTCAAAAGTGCAGCTTGCTGATGGCAAAGCAATCGTTACGCGCGAAGTTGATGGTGGTCTTGAAACTATTGCAATCAATTTGCCCGCCGTGATCACCACTGATTTACGTTTGAACGAGCCGCGTTATGTCACATTACCTAACATCATGAAGGCTAAAAAGAAGACGTTGGATATTTTTAAACCAGAGGATTTGTCTGTTGATGTCGCGCCGCGCATTATCACCATCAAAGTGACTGAACCTCCGGCACGCAAAGCTGGAGTGATGGTTCCGGACATCAAAACCTTGGTAGATAAACTTAAAAATGAAGCAAAGGTGATCTAAATGACTATTTTGGTAATAGCAGAACACGACAACCTTTCTCTGAAAGCCGCCACTCTTAATACTGTTGCAGCAGCCCTTGCTTGCGGTGGTGATGTGCATATTTTGATTGCTGGGCATCAAGCCGATGCCGTGGCCCAATCGGCATCTCAGGTCTCTGGAGTTGCCAAGATTATTCATGTGGATGCGCCGCATCTGCAGCATCAGTTGGGTGAAAACTTGGCGGAACAAATCTTGGCTCTGACATCAGGCTCTGCCTATTCTCTTATCTTGGCGCCAGCCACAGCGATTGGTAAAAATACTTTGCCAAGAGTCGCGGCAAAATTAGATGTGGCTCAGGTATCAGACGTCACCAAGGTGATCAGCGCTGATACCTTTGAGAGACCCATCTATGCAGGCAATGCCATCGCCACAGTCCAATCTCGTGATGCCATCAAGGTGATCACTGTGCGCACCACTTGCTTTGATGCAGTGGCAGGCATCGGCGGCAATGCAGCGATTGAAAAAATTTCTGCGGTGGCTGACCAAGCAATTTCCGCATTTGTTTCTAAAGAAGTTAATCAATCAGATCGTCCAGAGTTGTCTGCTGCAAAAGTGGTGGTGTCTGGCGGACGCGGCTTGGGTTCCGCAGAAAAATACCAAGAATTACTGGAGCCTTTGGCTGATAAGTTGGGTGCTGCCTTAGGTGCATCGAGAGCAGCAGTTGATGCTGGTTATGTACCCAATGATTATCAGGTAGGGCAAACTGGAAAAATTGTGGCTCCACAACTCTACATTGCTGTTGGTATCTCAGGGGCTATTCAGCACTTGGCTGGCATGAAAGATTCCAAGGTCATCGTAGCGATCAACAAAGATGCTGATGCTGCTATTTTCAGTGTGGCTGATTATGGCCTTGTGGCTGATTTGTTCACAGCGATACCAGAGCTGATCAAAGAATTGGGTTGATTAAAAAAAAGGGGGTGGGAGTGCCCACCCTTCAACACCATTTTTCTATCACTTCTTAGAGCTAATTTTTTTTATAGATTTATTGTGATATCATTTTGGCTGCCTCGAATTGACTGAGGAAGTGTTGCTCGAATGCAATCGCTAAACCAATCATCAAAATGGCTGCGCCAATCATCAAAGAAGCGATCACGCACAAAATCACCAACCAACCTGAAGCACTTTGTTGTCCGCTGTTGGCATTGAACTGAGCGTCCCATTTTTCGTCAGGTCTTAAACCATACACAATGGTTGTTAACCAACTGGCTTCTATGGCAATAAATCCAGCGGCTACCAAAATCCAACCCAGTGCAGAAGACATATCACTGGCACCTAATAACATCCAACCCAAAATACCTGCAAATAAACTGACCATTTGCAACCAAGCCCATGGACTGCCAAGACCTTTTAGATAAAAGACATTGAAACCGGTGCCTGGGAAAAAAAGACCCAAGGCGCAAAAGAGAAGTTTGTTTTTATGCATGAACTGATTGTATTGATTTACTGAGACAGCGTTAAAACCACTTTGTTAAATCCCTCAGTTTTTGAGTGAAAAACTCAACATCTCACTGTCGCGGGTCATGATCAATAGTCGATCGCCATCGCGCACCATGCTTCGATAGTTGCCCAGATGACTTAAAAACTTGTATTCCAAATCACTCACAACGGGATCGCAAGCTTTGCGGGTGCTGGCTATTTTTTCTATGACAAAGCCTTTATCTCCGACTTGAACTTGAGCGGTATATAGATTGCAGCCAGAGTGGCCACTGACAGATTTACCATCAGATGAAAAGTTTAGACTCAAAGAAGTCTTATTTTCACCATATGGAATTGGTCTTTGACGGGTTTTCCCATCGTTGGGGCTGGTGTAATGCCATCTGATCAGGTTCCACTGACTGGCTTGCACATCTTGGATGGCGGGGGCATTCACGGCGTTACAAGGTGGCATCACTTGAGCACAGGCGCCCAGAAAAAGACTAGAGCTGGCCAGGAGTGCCAAAAACAGGGTCGATGGTCTTAAATTAGTCATGCTTACCTTTAAATTTTGGCCTTCTGGGCATTTCTGCGATAGAATACGTGGTTTATTTCAGCATTGTAAGGAAATCACATGGTCGTCATTCGACTCGCACGTGGCGGTTCTAGAAATCGTCCATTCTTTAGCATCGTAGCTACTGACAAACGCAATCGCCGTGACTCGAACTTTATCGAGCGCATCGGTTATTACAATCCTAGCGCAGTAGAAACTGAACAAGGTTTCCGCGTTGCTCAGGATCGTTTGACTTATTGGCAAGGCGTTGGTGCTCAGTTGTCACCAACAGTAGCACGCTTACTTAAGGATGCTCCTAAGGCCTAAGTTGTAAGTCTTGGTTGATGGAGACTCTCATGAGTACTGCTATGAAAAGTACTGCAACGAGTTCTCCTTCTGACCTAGTTCTTGTCGGGCATGTGCTCGACGCTCAAGGGATCAAAGGTTTGGTGAAAATCAAACCTTATTCTAAGGAACCCTTGGCTTTATTTTCAGCGCCGCTTGTTTGGTTATCTAAGCCCCCAGCCTTGGCGGATTTGGCTCGACCTATGACAGTTAAAACTGCCAAAGAGCACAGCGGACAAATCTTGCTTGGTTTAGAAGACATCAATGATCGTGATCAAGCCCTGACCCTT
>CAMBJN010000011.1 GCA_945867755.1 Polynucleobacter meluiroseus | reverse complement strand
TTTAACAGTGACCAAGCCGCGCAATTCAAAATTATCGTCAACAACCAAAACACGCTCTAAGCGATGCTTGTTCATCAAACGTTTGGCTTCCTCAGGAGGAGAACCTTCTTTGATGGTGACCAAACGATCTTTAGGCGTCATTTTTTCACTGACTTTGGCATCTAAATCTTCTTCGAAGCGCAAATCACGGTTGGTGATGATGCCAACAACCTTTTTGCCCTGTAGAACAGGGAATCCTGAAAAACCGTATTCTTTTGAAAGATGAATCACGTCGCGAACCGTCATATCAGGGGAAATTGTGATCGGATCACGTAAAACACCTGATTCGTAACGCTTGACCTTGGCAACTTCACGCGCTTGCTCTGCAGGCGTTAAGTTCTTATGAATAATGCCAATACCACCCTCTTGGGCCATCACAATGGCTAAACGACCTTCTGTGACGGTGTCCATGGCAGCTGATACCAAGGGAATGTTGATTGAGATATCGCGTGTCAGTTGTGTACTCAACTGAGTATCGCGTGGAAGAACCGCTGAATAAGCGGGAACGAGAAGCACGTCGTCAAATGTGAGTGCTTTTTGGATGAGCCTCATGCAAAACCCCTATGCGCAAAAGCGAATTATAGAGGTTTTATGATTATTTGCTTAAAAAACGCCCTTTTCGGTCAGCGGCTTTGGCTTGTAATTTTGCATCTTGATTCTGATGAGCCTTTTTGCGCCTTGCTACCATTGGGTCAATCAAGAGTGGGCTGTACAGTTCAAGGCGATCCCCCTCATAAATAGGGCTGTCCCAATCCTTGCGTTTACCAAACACCCCAAAACATCCTTTTCTGGCTATTTCAGGGTCTTTGGGCGAGACTGCGATCTTCAGTTGAACCAGCGCTTGCCCTACCGTCACAGGCTGATCAGGAGCGAAAGTCACTTGAACCTCAGTCATGACCGGCTCACCTGAGCGACTGTCACACAGCAATAAGCCCAAGGTAGGCATCAGGCAACCCCGTACACTTGGTCAGCACGCTTCACAAAACCGTCCACAAAGGTGCCGGCAATGATGCTAAAAACAGGACCAATGATTTTTTCAAGCAAGAGGCTCTCAAACTCATAGTGCAGCTGAAACTCAATCTTGCAGGCATTTTCTTTTAATGGAGTGAAGCGCCAATTGCCATGAAACTTCTTAAACGGCCCATCCACAAAGCTCATATCAATTGAGCTTGGCCTGATATTGGTGTTCCTGGTGTGAAAGAACTGCTCCAAACCTTTAAATTTGATGTGTATTTTTGCGTCCAGAATTTCTTCTGTTTGCTCATAAATCTCCACACCACCACACCACGGAAGAAAATCTTGATACTTGGCCACATCAATCACCAAGTTATACATTCTCTCTGCCGAGTGCCCAATGAGTACTGTCTTAAATACGTCTGCCATAATCTTGTATTCTAACGATATAAATATATGAGCATCATAGACAACAAAAAAGCTTTCTTCGATTATTTCGTTGAAGAACGATTTGAGGCAGGCATGGTCTTACAGGGATGGGAAGTAAAAGCCATCCGGGAAGGTCGCGCCCAAATCAAAGAGGCTTATGTTGTGATCCGCAATGCTGAGATTTACTTGATTGGCTGCCACATCAGCCCTTTGATTTCTGCATCGACTCATGTTTTGGCAGATCCGGGGCGAACTCGCAAGCTCTTACTCAATGCGATTGAAATCAAAAAGCTCATCGGCAAAGTGGAGCAAAAAGGTTATACCTTAGTACCGATCAACCTTCACTTCTCAAAAGGTCGAGTGAAATGTGAAATCGGTCTTGGGCGAGGTAAAAAACAACACGACAAACGTGATGCGTCAAAAGATCGAGATTGGCAAATAGAAAAAGCCCGAATCATGCGTTCGGGCTCCAAGATTGGGGACTGATCACAGTCCGCTTTTTCTTTGATTTAATTAATCAACTCAATTATTTCTTAGCAAGCATTGTCCAAGTATCAACCACGCTGTCAGGATTCAATGAAATTGAGGTAATACCCTTTTTAATTAACCACTGAGCAAAGTCTGGATGATCAGAAGGTCCTTGACCGCAGATACCAATGTACTTGCCCTTCGCAAGACAAGTTTCAATGGCTCTGGCAATCAAGAATTCAACCGCAGGATCGCGCTCATCAAAATCAATCGCTAACAACTCCATACCAGAGTCACGATCCAAGCCCAGGGTCAATTGAGTCAAATCATTTGAACCGATTGAGAAACCATCAAAGTGCTCCAAGAATTCTTCTGCCAAGATTGCGTTGGATGGAATCTCGCACATCATGATGACGCGCAAACCATTCTCGCCGCGCTTCAAACCATGTTGACCCAAAAGACCAATCACCTTTTCAGCTTGCTTCACAGTTCTAACAAATGGAATCATGATTTCAACGTTGGTCAAGCCCATGTCATTGCGCACACGCTTCATGGCTTCACATTCCATCGCAAAAGCTTCAGCAAAATCTTCTGAGATATAACGTGAGGCGCCACGGAAACCAAGCATTGGATTTTCTTCATCCGGCTCGTAACGTGATCCACCAATCAACTTCTTGTATTCATTTGACTTAAAGTCGGACATACGAACAATCACCGGCTTTGGATAGAAGGCAGCAGCAATCGTGGCAATGCCTTCTGCTAATTTGTCGACATAGAAAGCCTTTGGACTAGCATGACCACGAGCAACACTTTCAACGGCTTTCTTTAAGTCCAAATCAATGTTTGGATATTCCAAAATAGCTTTTGGATGCACACCAATATTGTTATTGATGATGAACTCTAAACGGGCCAAGCCAACACCGCCGTTAGGAATTTGGCAGAAATCAAATGCCAATTGTGGATTACCCACGTTCATCATGATTTTCACTGGAATTTCTGGCAAGACACCTCGACTCACTTCAGTCACTTCGGTTTCAATTGGACCGTCATAAATACGACCTTCATCACCTTCAGCACACGAGACTGTGACCACTGCACCATCTTTTAAAACCATGGTGGCATCAGCACAGCCTACAACAGCAGGAACACCTAACTCACGAGCAATGATCGCAGCGTGACATGTGCGACCGCCACGGTTTGTCACAATTGCAGCAGCCCTCTTCATCACAGGCTCCCAGTTGGGATCAGTCATATCAGCAACCAAAACATCACCCGGTTGAACACGATCCATTTCACTGGCGTCTTTCACAACACGCACTGTGCCTGTACCAATCTTTTGTCCAATCGCACGGCCAGTGGTCAAAATAGTTGAATGGCCTTTGAGCTTGTAACGCATCTCCACCTTGCCATGCGCCTGACTCTTTACTGTCTCAGGGCGTGCTTGCAAGATATAGATCTTGCCGTCGATGCCGTCTTTGCCCCACTCAATGTCCATTGGGCGCTCATAGTGCTTCTCAATGATCATTGCGCACTTGGCCAACTCTGCCACATCATCATCAGTGATTGAATAGCGATTGCGCTGCTCGAGTGGAACATCTATTGTTTTCACGCGACCAGGTTCACCCGGTGCTGTGAATTGCATTTGAATTAATTTAGATCCCAGACTGCGACGAATGATCGCAAATTTACCAGCAGCCAAGGTGGGCTTGAACACATAAAACTCATCTGGGTTAACCGCACCTTGAACAATCGTCTCACCTAAGCCATAACTTGAAGTGATGAACACGGCATCTTGGAAGCCTGATTCAGTATCCAAGGTGAACATCACACCAGAAGATGCTTTATCGGAACGAACCATGCGCTGAATACCAGCTGATAAAGCCACCTCAGCATGAGCAAAGCCCTTGTGAACGCGATAGGAGATCGCACGATCGTTGTACAAAGATGCAAACACCTCACGGATACGGTGCAATACATCTTCGATGCCAACAACGTTTAAAAATGATTCTTGTTGGCCTGCAAATGAAGCATCCGGCAAGTCTTCAGCTGTTGCTGAAGAGCGAACCGCAAAAGAACCTTTGCCATCTGCATCCAAAGTTTTGAATGCCTGACGAATTTCTTGCTCAAGACGATCTTGAAAAGGAGCTCCTTCAACCCATGAACGAATTTCAGCACCAGCAACTGCCAAGGCTTTTACATCATCCACATTCAATTTATCTAAACGATCGTTGATACGCTCTGTTAGTTTGTTGTGAACAAGAAAATCTCTGAAGGCCAAAGCGGTGGTCGCAAAACCAGTTGGCACCCTCACGCCAGAAGCGTTGAGCTGAGAAATCATCTCGCCTAAAGAGGCATTCTTACCGCCGACTGACTCAACGTCAGGCATTCGTAAGTCTTCAAAGGGTAAAACGTATGCATTTGCATGGTTGGGGTTGGACATAACAACTCTCTAAGTAATGAAAAACTGGTCATGCAAGCGGCGCATCGAAAGACCAAATCCTGCCGCAAGTTCAATGGTTCTATTGTATCCTTTGCACATATATTCCAATCAAAAAAATATGAGCTCAAAACCACGCATTGTTTTTATCGTTTCTGACGGTACTGGTATCACAGCCGAGACTTTCAGCCAATCTATCTTGGCTCAATTCGAGCTGCCGTTCAGACAAATCAGAATGCCTTTTATCAACACCGTGGATAAAGCGCATCAAGCAGTTCGAGAGATCAATGAGTACGCCAAGACTTCAGGTCTCGAGCCGATTGTCTTCACAACTTTGGTTGATACAGAAGTTAATGCAATTGTGTCAGAGGCTAATTGCGTGATGATGGACATGTTTCAGACATTCATCGTGCCGCTTGAACAAGCCCTTGGTGTTAAATCAACCCATGCGATTGGTCGATTCCATAACAACGCTGATACTGAATCTTATAAAAATAGAATTGAAGCCATTAACTTTTCTCTGGCGCATGACGATGGACAATCCAATCAAAATTTGGCGGATGCTGATGTTATTCTGGTGGGAGTGTCTCGCAGCGGAAAAACACCGACCAGTCTTTACTTGGCCATGCAGTACGGCCTTAAATCAGCGAACTATCCTTTAATACCCGATGACTTCGAGAGAAATCAGATGCCTTCTGATTTAATACCATTTCGTAAAAAATTGTTTGGTCTAACGATTGATCCAATGCGCTTGTCTGAAATTAGAAATGAACGGCGGCCAGGAAGCAATTACGCCAAGATTGAAAATTGTCGCTATGAAGTCAGTGCTGCTGAAGCCATGATGCGCAAGCAAGCGATTCCTTGGTTATCTACTACGAACAAATCCATTGAAGAAATTGCCACAACCATCTTGCAAGAAATCAATCCGGATCGCAGTAATTACTAAAAGTAACTTGGTAACTCCTAAAGAATCCCAGATTTTTATTTAAGTTCTCGACGAACTCTGCGCATCTCAAATAAACAAACAGCGGCAGCTGCTCCAACATTCAGAGACTCGATGCGGGGATCTTGAGGAATCAACACTGACCTTGAAATGGCCAAGAGTTCCGGATCAATTCCGCCGCCCTCATTGCCAAAAACCCAAGCGTGAGGATCAAGTAATTCATCCCCCAAGTCATAAAGATCCTGATCGGCAATTAAGTTTGTTGCAATTAATGGCAGTTTAACTTTTTCGCGTACCGTATTTAACGACCATGCTTCAAAAATCTTCAAATGACGATGAGCCCCCATCGCAGCTCTCAAAACTTTTGGCGACCAAGCTTGTGCAGTGCCTTTTAAACACACCACATAACTTAAGCCAGCTGCAGCGGCCGTTCTCATCATTGAACCAACATTGCCGGCATCTTGGACGCCATCCAAAATCAAGACGTCATCACGTTGCGTAAGAGGAAACGTGTAATTGGGGATTTTGACGCAGGCCATGATGGGTGGAGCACTTTCTAAATCAGAAATCTTTTTCCACAAGGCATCATCTAGGATGTAAAGATCCGTATTTGGTACTACCGCCAATTGCATATCAATCACAGCAGCAATTTCTGCCTGTTGAAGACCTGATTCGGTTGTGAATAATTCCACCAAATCCTCAGAACCCAACCAAGCTTGCGCTAAATGAACCCCTTCTAAAACAGCTAGACCAAGCTCTTGTCTGGTCTTATTGGCTTTGGCTCCACCTTCAAGCAAGACTTTAAGTCTCTTGATCAGAGGATTATCGACAGAACTTAAATATTTAGGATCTTTCATAGGAGCTTAGTTTCCCCTAAGTTGCCTTTTGTTTCAATCACCAACCTCACCGGACCAAATGTTTTGCGATGCTCTGGGCATGGACCGTGAAGTTTTAAAGTTTCAAGATGAGTGGGGGTCGGATAACCCATGTGCTGATTAAAACCATAAACAGGATAAGCCTCATGCAAAGCTTGCATGTCGCGATCCCTGGTGACCTTTGCCAAGATCGATGCCGCTGAAATCGCAGCTACCTTGCTATCTCCTTTGACAATCGCCTCCATCGAAATATTCACTTTGGGGCAACGGTTGCCATCAATCAATGCCCTATCAGGCAAGCGACCCAAAGTTTTTTCTAAGCCTTCAATAGCCCGCTTCATGGCAAGCATGGTGGCTTGCAAAATATTGATTGAATCAATTTCTATTGCGCTGGCCTCTGCAATGCACCAAGCTTTTGAATCTCTGATGATGATGTCATACAACTCATCACGAACTTTGGCTGTGAGCTTTTTTGAATCCTTTAATCCAGTAATTGGTTTGGCAGGGTCAAGCACCACGGCTGCAGCAACCACGCAACCAGCTAAGGGGCCGCGACCCGCTTCATCCACCCCACAGGTCCACTCATAGAGCGGGTTGGGTGCATTCCAATCAGTCATTGATGACTTCCGCTACGACCTTGGCGACCAAGACCCCTGTTGGCATGAGCAAGGATTGATGCATGTCATTAAAACGTTCTTTTAAACGAGTTACTTCCTGAGGCTTATCGAGCCAATTCAAGGTAGCTGTTGCCAAGGCTTGCGGCGTGGCGGCGTCTTGCAATAGCTCGGGAACAATGAATTCCTGTGCCAAGATATTGGGTAAACCCACATAGGGTAAATAAGCTTGGCGTTTCATAATCCATGCTGTGATGGCTGGGACTTTATAAGAAATCACCATGGGCTTTTTCCACAGCGCCGCTTCCAAGGTAGCGGTGCCACTGGCAATTAAAACTACATCAGCAGCTTCTAATGCCAAGCTTGCCTGACCATCTAATAAGTGCAGAGTGATGCCTGGGTGTTGCTGTAAGAGTTTATCGGCCATGGCTTGAATGGCAGGCTTTAAAGCTGGAGTTGCCACCGGCACCACGAATTCAATCCCCTGCTTGTATTGAATGAACATCTGCGCCATAGCATCAAAAAATCCTGGGCCAATCAAATTGATTTCTGATTGACGACTGCCTGGTAAAACTGCCACCAAAACATGACCTGTTTGAATATTTAATTTTGCTTTAGCACCTGCAGCATCAGGCACCATCGGAATACTAGACGCCAAAGGATGACCGACATAGGTCGCCTTGATGCCAGCCTTTTCATAAATGGCAGCCTCAAAGGGGAAAATACACAACATGTGATCAACAGACTCTTTGATACCTTTGATACGACCACCACGCCAAGCCCAAATTGATGGGCTGATGAAATGAATGGTTGGAATGCCTGCGGCTTTGAGTTTTTTTTCAACGCCTAAATTAAAATCCGGCGCATCAATACCCAAAAATGCTTTGGGCGGGTGTAGTGTTAATTCTTTGATCAAAGCATTTCTGACTGACAGAATCGCTGGTAATTGCTGGATAGCTTCGACGTAACCACGAACGGCCAAAGTTTCCATCGGCCAAAGCGCTTCAAAACCAGTTGCCACCATCTTCGGGCCACCAATGCCACGAGTCTTAAGCCCCGTTAAATCTGAAGAATCCTGAATTGCTTGAAGAACACTTGCGGCGAGCATATCTCCCGATGGCTCTCCAGCCACGCATGCAAGATAGGTATCTGCTGACAAATGATTAGCGGGCAATGCCGCGCTGTGAAGCGGCGATAAAGTCATGGAATATGTTTAGTTTCTCTGCCGACTCAGTTTCTGTTGTTTGTTTTTCTGCTGCTAAATCAGCAATGGCTTTTATAGCATCTTCAAAACTTAGGTTTTGCTTGTACAGTAACTTATAAGCCTGCCTTAAAGCAGTAATCGCCTCAGGACTGAAGCCACGACGTTTTAAGCCTTCCGCATTCAGACCATGAGGTTCGGCAATAGCACCGGATGCAATCACGTAAGGCGGTAAATCTTGCACTAATTTAGAAGCGCCGCCAATCATTGAGTGTTCACCAATGCGAACAAACTGATGAACGCCACACATACCGCCAAGAATTGCCCAGTCATCCACATGAACGTGACCAGCAATTTGTGCATTGTTTGAAAAGATCGTATTACTTCCAACCACGCAATCATGCGCAATATGAACATAGGCCATGATCCAATTGTCATTACCAATTTTGGTGATGCCTTGATCTTGGATGGTGCCGGTGTGCAAAGTCGTGAATTCGCGAATCAAATTACGATCACCGATGACTAGCTTGGTCGGCTCACCGCGGTACTTCATGTCCTGGGGCGCTCCACCAATGGACGCAAAGTGACCGATTCTATTTTCAGCACCAATACTTGTATGGCCCTCTACGACTGTGTGGGCACCAATTTTTGTTTTGCGCCCAATGATGACATTCGGACCAATCACTGCATAAGGACCAATCTCAACATCATCAGCAATTTCTGCTTTTGGATCGATGATTGCGCTAGGGTGAATCAAAGCCATCTTAGACTTCCTTTTTACGAATGGTGCACATCAAATCTGCTTCAGTCACCACCACATCATTGACTGTAGCAAAGGTTTTGAATTTCCAAATACCGCCTTTGAATCTTTCAATCGATGCATTCAATATCAGCTGATCACCCGGTGTCACTGGTCTTTTGAAGCGAGCATTATCAATGCCAACAAAGAAATAAACTGAATCATCAACTGAATCTTTGCCAAATGTGAGCAATGCAGCTGTTTGAGCCAAAGCTTCCAGAATCAAAACGCCTGGCATCACTGGAAAATCTGGGAAGTGACCTGTGAAGTGAGGTTCGTTCATGGTCACATTTTTCAATGCTTTGACACGCTTACCAGCCTCTAACTCAAGCACGCGATCAACCAATAAAAATGGATAGCGATGCGGCAGCATCTTCAAGATTTGGTTGATATCAAAATTAACTAGCTCGCTCATGAATAGCCTTTTCTCTTCTATGTTTATTTCTTATCAGCAGCGATACTTTTAATCTGCTTTTCTAAATCTTTGATCTTCTGACGCATTTTATCTAAGCCGCGCAAAATGGCAGCATTCTTTTCCCAATCTGCATGAGGCAACATGGGGAAAATACTGGTGAAATGTTGACCTGGTTCATCAATCGAACGAATGATGGTTGTACCACCTGAAATAGTGGTTTGATCAGCAATGTTCAAATGCCCCGCAATACTGCTTGATCCACCAATCATGCACATCTTGCCAATGGTCACGCTGCCCGCCACCGTGGCATTACCCGCAATCACTGATAAAGCACCCACATGCACGTTGTGCGCAATCTGAACCAAATTATCAATCTTGCAACCATCATCAATTTTTGTGTCTGCCAATGCGCCGCGATCAACAGATGTATTCGATCCAATTTCTACATCGTGGCCAATGACCACGCGACCCGTTTGCGGCACTTTGACCCACTCAGCGGCAGCAAGATCTGGAGCAAAGCCAAAACCATCTGAACCAATCACTGTGCCACTGTGGATGATGTTGCGATCACCCAACTGACAATCTTGATAAATCGAAACATTGGGGTAAATCAAGGCATCTACGCCTATTGAAGCATTGGCGCCCACATGAACTTGCGAGATAAGGACTGATCTTTCACCAATCGTAGCACCCTTGGCGACATGACAAAGAGGTCCAATATGGGCTGAGGGTGCAATTTTTGCACCAGCATCAACTACTGCACTTGGGTGGACGCCGGGTAAATAGTTCGTAGCTGTACATTTTGCAAATTCTTGAGCAATTCTTGCAAACAATGCGTATGGATTTTTTGTGATCAAGTAGGTACGATTTTTATCGGCGGAGTGTTCTTGCAAAAACTCATGATCTGCCTCAGAAACAATCAAACCAGCCGCTTGACTGACAAGGGCATCGTTGCGATACAGAGGGTTTGCAAGAAAAGCGAGTTGAGATTGATTCGCTTGAGTGAGAGGAGCCAAGCCAGAAACGAGCTGACCCCCCTTGCCCGCTAAGCGAGCCGAATAGCGTTCGGCTAACTCAGCAATCGATGGCATATGAAGCTCTTAATAATTAACGTAAGTTATTGAGTGCTTTGATGACGTCTTCTGTGACATCGACCTTAGGATTCACATAAGCAGCTTCTTGAACAATCAAATCTAACTTTCTTTGCTCTGCAACAGCTTTTAGTGCTTGATTGGCTTTTTGTGCAATCTTTGACCGCTCCTCAAAGCTTCTTTGGTTCACATCTTCTGTAAATTCCCTTTGTTTACGCTGAAACTCACGATCAGCATCAGCCAATTCACGTTGACGACGAATACGATCAGCATCAGACATCACGGCAGCATCTTTATCCAAACGCTCTGCTGCAGTTTTAATTTTCTGAGCATCATCGCGCAACTCTTTCTCACGTTTAGCAAACTCGCTTTGCAACTTTGTTTGACTGGCTTTAGCCATATTGGAGTCTTTAAAAATACGCTCAGAATTAATGACGCCAATGCGGCCACTGAAATCTTTTTCGTCGGCAGCAATTGCTGTGACAGAAAACAGGCCAAATGCAAAACCTGAAATCACAGTTGATTGAACGAACTTTTTAGCAAAACGATTCATAAACACATCCTTCAAGTATTAAAAAGCGGTACCAATTTGGAATTGGAAACGCTGCAAACGATCTTCAGGTTTCTTGCTCAATGGGAAACCATAACTGAATTTTAAAGGCCCTAATGGTGAGATCCAAGACAATCCAAAACCATATGATGTTCTCAAACCAGAGAAGTCCGGTGTATCCGCATAAACGTTACCAGCATCAAAGAAGCTGAATAAACGCAAGGTTTTGTCTACTCCCGAACCAGGAATTGGGAAAGTATATTCGATATTACCCACCAATTTAGATGCTCCACCAATAGGGATATTAATACCATTGTTGGTATTGTAAGGCCCCAGAGAACCTGGCTCATAACCCCTCACAGAACCAATACCGCCCACGAAGTAGTTCTTGGTCACTGGGAACGGTTTATTGCTGTAAGTGTCGCCATAACCAATCTCGCCGTTAAAGGACAGGACATTGCCCTTGAATAAAGGCCAGAAATACTGGTGCTGGTAGTAAGCTCTGTAGTACTGCAAATCAGCTACAGGCGTACCCCATTCGAAGTTAGCCTGTTGATATGTACCGCGAGATGCAATTAATGCGCTGTCTCTGGCGTCTCTTGACCAACCGATTGTGAACGGCACGTTCATATTGCTCTTACCGTAAGCAGCAACATAATTTTGGTAACTGGTTGGCATATTGACGGAGGTCTCCATGTTCAACTGCTCAATACCCAAGCCGAAGAACACGCGGTCAACCTCAGAATACGGCACGCCTAACTTAAAGCTACCACCTGATGAAACAATCTTGTACTCAGTGTCGCCGGTGTAATATAAAGGACGTGAAGTTCTGGTGTACAACTCAGTGAAGCGGCTGATACCATCTTCAGTAAAATATGGATCGTAGTTTGAGATAGCCAAGGTGCGGTTGGTTTTACCGGTATTGATATTCAAACCAATACTTGTTCCTGTACCAAACGCATTTTCTT
The DNA here is from genome assembly GCA_945867755.1 of Polynucleobacter meluiroseus. Lineage (GTDB taxonomy): Bacteria > Pseudomonadota > Gammaproteobacteria > Burkholderiales > Burkholderiaceae > Polynucleobacter > Polynucleobacter meluiroseus_D. Next base: position 6,383 of record CAMBJN010000011.1, on the reverse strand, counting down.
GTGAAATACCGGCTGTCAAAATCAACTTATCCGTTGATGAGAAACCTGCACCCAAGCTCAATGAGCCTGTTTGTTTTTCTGCGACCTTGATGCCAACGTCTACCTGATCAGACGTGCCTGGAATATCTTCAGTGTTCACTTCAACGTCCGTGAAATAGCCAAGACGATTGATACGGTCTTTTGAAAGTTTGAGTTTTTCACTGTCGAACCATGAACTCTCTAATTGACGCATCTCTCGACGAATAACCTCGTCGCGAGTTTTATTATTGCCTGAAATATTGATCTTGCGAACATACGTGCGCTTACCTGGATCAACAATCAAATTAAGGTCAACGACTTGCTTGTCTTTTTGCAAATTAGGTTGCGGGTTGATCGCAGCAAAGGCGTAACCATAGGCGCCGAGCTTATCAGCGATGGCTTTGGTACTTTCAGTCAACTTGGCTGATGAGAACACGTCGCCCACTTTTAAGTTAACCAATTTGGTCAACTCTTCATCCTTGCCCAACAACTCACCAGCCAGCTTCACTGAGGCAACCTTATATTGCTGCCCCTCTCTGATGTTGATGTTGAGGTAAATACCTTTTTTATCTGGCGTAATTGAAACTTGGGTTGACTCAATCACAAACTCTAAATAGCCGCGGTTCAAGTAGAAAGAGCGAATCGCCTCTAAGTCAGCTGTTAACTTTTGCTTGGAATATAAATCATTCTTGGTGTACCAAGACAACCAATTAGGCGTTGATAACTGCATTTCTTCGCGCAGATTTTTTTCATTGAATGCAGAATTACCCACAATATTGATTTGAAGGATCTTTGATACTTGACCTTCGTCCACATTGAAGACGATCGCTACCCTATTGCGCTCAACCGGTGTCACCGTGGTAATCACCTCTGCTGCGTAATAGCCACGCGAAATATATTGACGCTTGAGTTCTTGTTCAGCTTTATCAATCAAGGCTTTATCGTAGTAACGTGCTTCAGCCACGCCAACTGCTCTGAGGGATTTTTTGAGGGCATCTTTATCAAATTCTTTGATGCCGGTAAATTCTAGTTGTGAGACTGATGGGCGCTCCTCCACTCTAACAACCAGCACTTGGCCATCAGATTCAACTTTCACATCTTTAAAAAATCCAGTGTTGTAAAGGGCGCGAATTGCATCAGCACCCTTATCGTCGGTAAAAGTTTCACCAACTCTTACAGGTAAATAACTAAAAACCGTACCCGGTTCTACACGCTGCAAACCTTCAACACGAATATCTTTCACCACAAATGGATCAGCAGCCATCAAAGGGGCTGATAACAAACTGACTGCGATGGCAGCCAATGGTGTTTTTATAAATTTATGATGTATTTTCAACGTAAAAACAATCTAGAAATATCGTTAAACAAAGCCAATATAGTCAAAAACAGGAGGCTACCCATACCAACTTTTTGCAATACATTTTGAACGCCATCTGAAACCCGCTTACCAGACAACAATTCCCATCCATCATACAGTAGCTGACCACCATCAAGCATGGGTAATGGAATCAAATTCAGGATACCAAGGCTGATACTGATCATCGCTAAAAAGCCCAAATAAGACTGCCAGCCAACTTGAGCTGTTTTACCTGCCATATCAGCGATGCTCAAGGGGCCCCCAATCTGCTTGATCGAGGATTCACCAGTGAATATGCCCACTAGCATCCGCACAGAAATGGCGCTGATGTCCCAAACTCTCTCGGTTGCAACGCTGATTGCATCAAAAATGCCCAATTTGAGCTCAAAAATACCTATTGGCTCACTCACGTCTGGTTTGATGCCTAATTTTGCCAATGGATCAGTATCTGGGGTCAAAATTGGCATTTTTTCTGTTTTAAAAACAAAATCTTGCTCGACTCCTTGGAGAGTTTTCACCTTGATAACAAAGCCCTCGACGCTGGTCACAGCATCCATCAAGCGCCATCTGAGCTGATTCCAGCTTGCAATAGATCTGAAAGAATCATCACCCTCAGATTTCCAGCCAATCACTGTATCGCCAGCATAAATACCAGCTTCATAGGCCACACTGGCTTTATCAGGCTCGACTAATTTAGACGGTATCTGAGGAACACCAGAGGCAAATAAAATGGTCAAAAAGACGATGGCAAGAATGAAATTGGCCAAAGGGCCGGCAGCCACGATGAAGGATCTCTTCCAGAGCTTTTGGCCTCTGAATGATTCCTCGTCCATTTTGACGTAACCACCGAGAGGCAAACTGCTCAAGGCCCACTCGGTGGAATCTGGTGTTTTTTGATAAGTCCAAATGGTTTTGCCAAAACCAACAGAAAATCTCAATACTTTGACGCCGCACATTCTGGCGGCACTGTAATGGCCATACTCATGAAAGCTCACCAATAAGCCTAATGCCACCAAAAAAGCCAATAAACTCCAAATCACTGTCATGCGCTCAATCCTTTGACCATTATTTGGGCATGCTCGCGCGCCACTTTGTCAGCCTCAAGAATGCCATCGAGGCCCACCGCCCCACTGACCTGTGCTTGATTTAAAACGCGCTCAACCAACTCTGCAATCTGCGTGAATCGAATTCTATGGTTCAAGAAAGAATCAACTGCGACCTCATTGGCGGCATTCAAAATAGTTGGCGCCAAGCCACCAGTAGCTAAGGCTTGGTAACCCAAAGCCAAGCAAGGGAATCGACTCAAATCAACGGGCTCAAAACTCAAGTCATGGGCCGTTGTGAAATCTAATTCTGTGACACCAGCATCGATTCTTAAAGGCCAACCCAAGCCATAAGCGATCGGTGTTTTCATATTAGGTTGACCAAGTTGTGCAATCACAGACCCATCAATGTATCTGACCATTGAATGAACCACGCTTTGCGGATGGATCAAGACCTTGATCTGCTCAGAAGGCAAACCAAATAGATGATGTGCTTCGATGACCTCTAAACCTTTGTTCATCATGGTGGCAGAATCAACAGAAATTTTTCGACCCATCACCCAGTTTGGATGCGCGCAGGCTTGCTCGGGGGTCACTTCTTTTAATTGATCTAAGGAATGATTTCTAAATGGTCCGCCTGAGGCGGTCAATAAAATCTCTTTGACACCCAGTGATGAATATTTACCTCGAGAACCGCCATTGGAAGTATTGGCATCAGGCAAACATTGATAAATCGCGTTGTGCTCACTGTCTATGGGTAAAAGTTCGGCGCCACCACTGGCAACAGCCGACATGAAGAGATCGCCTGCCATCACCAACGCTTCTTTATTGGCCAATAAAATCCGCTTCCCTAGCCTAGCCGCTTCAATCGTTGGTAGCAAACCTGCTGACCCAACAATTGCTGCCATCACCGTATCAACAGAAGTCAATGTTGAAGCGGTCACCAAAGCCTTTGCTCCATGCTCAACGGTGACCGTCAAACCCATGACTTTTAATTGCTCATTCAAACGATTGGCAGCATCTACCGAACCAAGTACCACCATTCTTGGTTTGAATTCTGCGCACTGCTTTGCAAGTAACTCGATATTTGAATGCGCTGTTAATGATTCAACCTTGAACAAATCAGGGTGAGCACGAATCACCTCTAAAGTATTAACTCCAATTGATCCTGTTGAACCAAGAACGCAAATATGTCTCATGGTTTAGCTCGCCATCAAAATGATCAAGCCTGCCAACGGTAGAACTGGTAAAAGCGCATCAATTCGATCTAAAAAACCGCCGTGACCAGGCAACAAGGTGCTGCTGTCTTTCACTCCAGCAACGCGCTTGAGTTGAGACTCAAACAAGTCACCTTGAATACTCATGGCCACACACAGAGCAGTCACAAGGATCATGCCTGACCAACCCCAAGATGACTGAATCAAAGCAAAGAAATTACCTTGCGTGTAAGGATGATCAGCAAACAAGGTGGCCCCTAGAACACCAATGATCATCACCAATAAATAACCGCCAACCGCACCTTCAATTGATTTGCCAGGGCTCAGTTGTTTGGCCAGTTTGTGTTTGCCAAACGTTTTGCCAACAAAATATGCGCCAATATCAGCAGCCCACACCAAAACAAGCACGGATAAAAATAGCGCCATGCCAACAGCGCGCAAATGCATCAAAGCAAACCAACAGGCCGGTAGGATGAATAAGCCAGTTGCTGCCAAAGGCCAGCGCCATGATTGAAGTGATAGCTGTAAAGATTGCTTCATGATGAATGGCACCAACAGCAACCAAAAACCCAAGGTTAACCACAAAAGAATTTTGACGGCTTCAATATCTGCATACATCAACCAAGCCACCAAATTAAGTAGGCATAAACCTGCGTATGAAAATGCTCTGCGTTGATTATCTGGGAACAACAATCTCCACCACTCCCATGCCGCCAAGGTGATCACGATTGCAATCAAAGCCCCTAAATACATCAATGGGGCAAACCAGAGCACCGGTAAGAAAATACCTAAAAGGGCAATCGCAGTGATGACTCTGGTTTTTAGCATGCTGTTCTATTTTTCCGCGTCAATCACTTGAGCGCTGGTACGACCAAAACGTCGCTCACGCTCTCGGTACCAAGCAAAGGATGCTTGTAGGGCTTTTGCATCAAAATCAGGCCATAGCAAGTCTGTGAAATAAAGCTCTGTATAAGCTAACTGCCAGAGTAAAAAGTTACTGATTCTTTGTTCTCCACCCGTTCTAATAAACAAATCAGGTTCAGGTGCATACGACATTGATAAATGAGGGGTTAACAAAGCTTCCGTCACACCTTCAGGGGTGATGGTTGGATTAGCCTTTAGGCAGGCTGATACCGCTTGCAAAATATCCCAGCGACCGCCATAGTTGGCAGCGATGGTGAGATTAAGGCCAGTGTTATGAGCAGTTTTTTCTTCTGCTTGTGCAACTTGATCTTGAATCTGTTGATCAAACCTGATGAGATCACCGACCACTCTTAAGCGCACATTGTTCTTATCAAGACGAGAAACTTCTTTTTCTAATGCAGTTAAGAATAACTTCATTAAAAAACCAACTTCTTCGGCAGGCCTGCGCCAGTTTTCTGAACTAAAAGCAAAAAGAGTCAAATACTCAACGCCTAGATCGCCACATTCTTTGACGATCTCTCTAACAGTGTTGAGTCCTTGTGAGTGCCCTGCAACTCTTGGTAAAAAACGCGTAGTTGCCCATCGACCATTACCATCCATGATGATGGCAAGGTGCTTAGGGATGCTCGCCACATCAGGCACGGCCAAAGTTGTGCTGATGTGAGAGGGATTGGTTTTTTTGACCATATAAGGACTATTTAAGCGTTGCCTAAACGGTCATGATCTCTTTATCTTTGTCAGAAACAATCTTGTCAATTTCGGCAACAAAACGATCTGTCATTTTTTGAACTTCATCTTGCGAGCGGCGCTCATCATCTTCTGAGATCTCTTTATCTTTCGCTAATTTTTTCAAAGATTCATTCGCATCACGTCTTAAATTGCGCACAGCAATTTTTGAATCTTCACCCTCACCCTTGACCACCTTAGTCAATTCTTTGCGACGTTCCTCAGTCAACGCTGGCATTGGCACGCGAATGATGTTGCCTTGAGTAGCCGGATTAAGACCTAAGTCCGATTCACGAATAGCTTTTTCCACTGCGCCCATCATGTTTTTTTCCCATGGCTGAACGGTCAATGTTCTGGCATCGGCCAAACCTAAGTTGGCTACCTGAGCCAATGGGGTTGGGTTACCGTAGTAATCAACGTTGATCTGCTCCAAGATACCTGGGTGAGCACGACCTGTCCTGATTTTTTGCAAATTAGATTTCAATGACTCAATCGATTTGGTCATCTTTTGTTCTGTATTTTTTTTAATTTCATTAGCAGACATGATGTTTCCTTTTAAACGTGTACCAAAGTACCTTCACTGTCACCCATCACCACGCGTTTAAGGGCGCCCGGCTTGAGGATTGAAAAAACTTTGATGGGTAATTTTCTATCGCGACACAAGGCAAATGCTGTGGCATCCATGATCTGTAGGTTTTTGATGATGGCCTCATCAAAAGTAATGGTGTCGTAACGAGTGGCTGTTGGATCTTTTTTGGGATCACTGGTGTAAATACCATCAACCTTGGTTGCTTTCAAAACAACCTCAACGCCCATTTCAGCGCCACGCAAAGCAGCGGCAGTGTCTGTGGTAAAGAATGGATTGCCAGTACCAGCAGCAAAAATCACCACCTTACCCTCTTCCATATGACGAATGGCTTTTGGACGAATATAGGGTTCTACAACTTGATCCATTCTTAAGGCAGATTGAACACGAGCTTCCACGCCTTTTTGACGCAGAGCATCTTGTAATGCCAGTGCGTTCATCATCGTCGCCAACATACCCATATAGTCAGCGGTTGCGCGATCCATACCAGCAGCACCACCAGCCACACCTCT
>CAMBJN010000010.1 GCA_945867755.1 Polynucleobacter meluiroseus | reverse complement strand
CCTCACCATCTCGCACAATCATTTGAGCTAATTTTTGACAGACCTCAATCAATGCTTGACGGAAAATATCATGCGCCTGACCTGAAGCTGGAATCTCTACTTGACTGGCCCCACTGGCCATAACAATGAATGAATCATTGGTGGATGTGTCACCATCAATCGTGATGGCATTGAAAGACAGATCAGCAGCAGCTGTCGTTAACTGCTGCAACAAGGCCGGTGACACCTTCGCATCGGTTGCTACATAACCCAACATGGTGGCCATGTTTGGATGAATCATGCCAGCACCCTTACTAATACCGGTGATGGTGATCGTTTCACCATTGATCTCAATTTTCTTCGAATAAGCTTTTGCTTGGGTGTCAGTGGTCATGATGGCATGTGCAGCATTGAACCAGTTATCAGCATTTAAATTACTGATCGCCTGAGGCATGCCAGCAATGACTTTTTCTACTGGCAAAGGCTCAAGTATCACGCCGGTTGAAAAAGGCAAGATTTGCTCTTTTTTCAAGCCCATCAACTTTGCCAACTCTTCACATGTGCGCATCGCATTTTTATAACCAGATTCGCCAGTACCCGCGTTGGCATTACCTGTGTTGATGATCAATGCTCGAATATCCAAACCACTCTTTGCTGATGCCAGCAAATGCTCTCTACAAATTTGTACCGGCGCTGCACAAAAACGATTTTTTGTAAAAACACCAGCAACACTAGAACCTTCATTGAGTTCAATGACCAGAACGTCTTTGCGACCAGGTCTTTTAATGCCAGCCTCTGCATACCCCAAGCGGACACCTTGAACAGGGTTTAATTCACTGGCAATCGGTAATGGGGAATTGACTGGCATATTAATTTTTTAAGTGAGTTGTCCGTGGCAGTGCTTGTATTTTTTACCATTACCACAAGGGCATGGATCATTACGACCTACCTTAGGGCCAGCTTGAACAGGTTGAGGCGCAGTGGCGCGCGCAGAAGACTCATCATCTGATTGATCAACGCTGGCATGCTGATACTGCACACCTTTCACATCCGCCAAATCTTCCTGAATGGACTCCGAAGCACGCTCTAATTCTTCAGCAGTTTCAATCCTGACCACCATGATGGTGCGCGTCACTTCTAATTTCACTGTATCTAATAGACGTGAAAACAATTCAAATGCTTCACGACGATATTCTTGTTTAGGATCTTTTTGCGCATAGCCGCGCAGATGAATACCTTGACGCAAATGATCCAAAGCCGCCAAATGTTCTCTCCATGAAGTATCTAGAGCATACAAAATAACTGAACATTCAAACTTAGCAAAAGACTCTCTGCCCACCAACTCAACTTTGGCATCATAAAGACTCTTGGCTGCCTCTAATACTTTGGCAAGAAGATCTTCCGGCTCGATCGTGTCTGTCGCATCGATGATGGCTTGCAAATCAACTGACAAATTCCAATCGCTTGAAAGTATTTGCTGCAATCCGGCAACGTCCCACTGCTCAATCACTGACTCGGCAGGGATGTGATCGTGGAATAAATCTGTGAAAAATGCTTCGCGTAAGTTTGTAACTAAATCACCAACATCTTTTGATTCAATAACTTCATTTCTAAGGCGATAAACTTCTTTGCGTTGATCATTTGCCACATCATCGTATTGCAATAGTTGCTTACGGATATCAAAGTTTCTGGCTTCAACTTTGCGCTGTGCAGACTCTATAGAACGAGTCACCATACTAGATTCAATTGGCTCACCCTCTGGCATGCGCAAGCGATCCATGATCGACTTCAGACGCTCACCTGCAAAAATGCGTAGCAAAGCATCGTCTAAGGATAGATAGAACCTTGATGAACCTGGGTCACCCTGACGCGCAGAACGACCTCTTAATTGGTTATCTACACGACGACTTTCATGGCGCTCAGTACCAATGATGTGCAAACCACCTGCACTCACCACATGATCATGCAAGCCTTGCCATTCATCATGCAATTTCTTGATGCGCGTCGCTTTATCTTGTTGAGAGACTGCACCATCCTGCTCGATCAATCCAGCTTGCTTTTCGACGTTACCACCCAAAACAATGTCGGTGCCTCGACCAGCCATATTCGTTGCGATGGTGATCATTTTTGGACGACCTGCTTGCGCAATGATTTCAGCTTCTCTGGCATGTTGTTTTGCATTCAACACCTGATGAGGCAACTTTGCCTTATCCAAGAGTGACGAGATTAATTCTGAGTTTTCAATAGATGTAGTACCCACTAAGACGGGCTGACCACGCTCATAACAGTCTTCGATATCTTTGGTTACCGCGTTATAGCGCTCCATCGATGAGCGATAGATTTGATCTTGCCTATCAATCCTCGCATTAATACGATTAGGAGGAACAATAACTGTTTCTAAACCGTAAATCTCTTGGAACTCGTAGGCTTCTGTATCAGCTGTACCAGTCATACCTGCAAGCTTGCTGTACATGCGGAAATAGTTTTGGAAGGTAATTGTCGCTAATGTACGATTTTCATGTTGAATCGCCACACCCTCTTTAGCCTCAACGGCCTGATGCAAACCATCGGACCAACGACGTCCTTGCATGAGTCGTCCGGTGAATTCATCAACGATGACGACCTCACCATTTTGCACAACATAATGTTGATCTTTATTAAATAAGGTATGCGCTCTCAAAGCTGCATACACATGGTGCATCAAGGTGATATTTTGAGGAGCATACAAAGACTCCCCTTCTTTAATCAAACCAATTTGAGCTAGCGCAACTTCGGCTTTTTCATGACCCACTTCAGTTAAAAATACTTGGTGAGATTTTTCATCAACAATGTAATCTCCGGGGGTGATAACGCCAGAGCCATCGGCTTTTTCTTCGCCATATTGTCGAGTTAAATATTGTGGCAAAGCATTCATCGCCACATAAATTTCTGTATGGTCTTCTGCTTGACCAGAAATGATCAAAGGCGTACGTGCCTCGTCAATCAAAATTGAGTCAACTTCGTCAACGATCGCATAAGCCACGCCGCGCTGTACGCGCTGATCCAACTCTTGAATCATGTTATCGCGCAAATAATCAAAGCCAAATTCGTTGTTTGTTCCGTAAGTGATATCTGAGTTGTAAGCTTTTTTCTTGGCCTCATGCTCCATTTGTGACAAATTAATACCCACACTCAAGCCCAAGAAGTTGTAAAGCTTTGCCATCCATTCAGCATCACGTTGTGCCAAATAATCATTCACAGTCACAACGTGAACACCTTTACCAGTTAAAGCGTTCAAATACACCGGTAGGGTAGCGGTCAAAGTTTTACCTTCACCGGTTCTCATTTCTGCGATTTTTCCTTGATGAAGAGCTAAACCACCAACCATCTGAACGTCAAAATGGCGCATATTCATAGAGCGCTTACTGGCTTCACGAACAACAGCGAAGGCCTCAGGCAAGATTTCGTCCATTGTTTGGCCTGCAGCCAATTTTGACTTGAATTCAACCGTCTTTGCCTGCAATGCAGCATCATCAAGCGAGGCAATGCCCTGCTCCAGACTATTAATCTGAGCGACAATGCCCTTATATTGTTTTAAGAGTCGATCATTTCGACTGCCAAATATTTTCTTAAGAAGACCAGTAACCATGACTTTTACGAGGAAATTTAAGCCTCAAAGTTTAGCACCCAGACGGACATCTGCGAATGCCCGTGATGCATTAACTTGCATTGAAAAAAATACCCCTCTGGGAGACCTTCTTCAAAAGGCAGAGCACAATCTTTTGCTCCAGCAAGCCATTGACCTAAGCCTCAATCAAAATGGGCTTCAGAAGGCGGTTGGCTTGGTTAAATCAGGGGGGCTTTCAGAAGAAACAGGGCAACTCACCCTGTTGGTCACCAATGCAGCGATTGCAACTCGCATCAGTCAAAAATTACCCTCTATCCTCTTAAATCTGCAGGAACAAGGTTATTTAGCACGTTCTTTAGCGATTAAACAAGCTCCCGGAGGTTTAGGAATACCCTCCTCAAACAAGGTGGAAAGGGCTGAAAAACCACCAACATTTCCCGCAAGCGCCGAAAAATCCTGGTCTCAATTAATGAATCAACTGGATAACAGCTCGCCACTGCGAGCTGCCGTTGAAAAACTCTTAAAAAATCGGAAAAAAAACTGAAAAAGACGAATTTGCCTAATTTTTAGGCAAACAAGGGTTTATTTTTTAATTGATAAGCTTTTGGAGTATTGGACTCGTCGAAACTCTTTACTTCATAAGTTGTTGGGTCTGCAAATAGAGCTCTCAGTAGCGCATTATTCAAAGCATGACCAGATTTTTCAGCAACATAGGCGCCCACAATTGGATGACCTGCTAAATACAAATCACCAATGGCATCCAAAATCTTATGACGCACAAACTCATCGTCATAACGTAATTCTTCATTATTTAAAATTCGGTGCTCGTCCAACACAATCGCATTATCTAAACTACCGCCACGAGCCAAGCCCATTTCGCGAAGAGCCTCTACTTCATGGGCAAAACCAAACGTCCTAGCTCGACCAATTTCTCTTGCATAAGTACTGTCTGCAAAATCAATCACGTGTCTTTGACCCGTTTTATCAACTGCAGGGTGTTTGAAATCAATCGTGAAATCTAACTTGAATCCGTCAAACGGTTCTAAGCGAGCCAATTTACCCGAATCTCTTATTTCAACTGGTTTTTTGATCACAATGAACTGACGAGGAGCGTCTTGCTCTTGAAGGCCTGCCGATTCGATTAAAAACAAAAATGAAGCCGCACTACCATCCATGATGGGCACTTCTTCACAATCTAATTCAATGATCAAGTTATCAATGCCAAGACCTGCACATCCAGATAACAAATGTTCTACAGTAGAAATACGGGTATCACCGTTTTGTAGCACCGTGGCCAAGCGCGTATCTGTGACAGCATGAGCATCAGCCTTAATTCCTGGTGCATTAGGAAGATCTACGCGATGAAAAATAATGCCCGTATTGATTGGTGCGGGGATTAATTTAAGCGTCACCTTGCGGCCCGTGTGTAATCCAATACCAACGGTCTTAACAGGGGCTGCAATGGTGTGCTGTTTCAGCATATCTTATCAGTAGATCAAAGTACTTTTAGTGCAGAAGCTGCATCACTCACTTCAAACTTACCAGCTGCTTCAACGGCCAAATGCTTGACCACACCATTATCAACAATCATCAAATAACGTTGTGAGCGAACACCCATACCGCGAGCTGTTAGGTCAAATTCCAAGCCAAGCTTCTTGGTCAGCTCTGCAGCACCATCAGCCATCATGCGAACTTTGCCGTTCACTTTCTGTTCTTTACCCCAGGCCCCCATTACAAATGCATCGTTGACTGCCAAACACCAAATCTCATCAACACCCTTGGCTTTGATTGCATCATGGTGAGTAACATAACTTGGAACGTGCTGAGCTGAACATGTTGGTGTGAATGCGCCTGGCAAGCCAAAAATAACAATCTTTTTGCCTACTGTTAATTTACTTACTTCAAACGCGTTTGGTCCTACAGAGCAACCCTCTGTAGCAACTTCTATAAATTCATGAATAGTGGCGTTTGGTAATTGTTGTCCTACTGCAATCATTGTCTTCTCCATTAAATAAGGATATTTAAATCAGCTATTTTAAATAGTCATTTTTATTGATAACTATTGGCATTAATTTTTGCCAGAACACCGATGGTATCGCATGCGTCGTCATTTCGCAGGAGGCGCGTTACCATCGGCATCTGTATGCCATTGTTTTTAATACTAATTTCTAATTACAACAAATTCTTAATCAGCTTGCTTGCGTAAAAAAGCTGGAATATCGTAATAATCAGCGCCCTTATCCATCATGGCTTGTGCTTCTGGTGAACTATTTGCGCCCAAACGCGGCTCTTTTGATTCACGATTGCTGCGAAACACTTTTGGTACATCATACTTTGCGTAATCACTGGCTGATCCCACTGGCATCGCCGGCTCAGTCGCACCCAACGCACTGACATTGCTGGCTGTGTTTGCCATAGCAACAGTTGCGGTTGCGCTTTGCGGAGAAAAAGAACTTAAATTAGCCATCATTGGAGCGCCATCGTAAGTTCCAGTTGCTTGGGTGTTGCGCCAAATAACTTCAGGTTGCTTTTCTTTGCGCTTGCCACCATTCAAGCCAGTAGCAACAACTGTTACACGCAAGGCATCACCCAAGCTTTCATCGTAAACTGTGCCAAAGATCACGGTTGCATCTTCAGCAGCATAGCCACGAATAGCACCCATCACTTCACGAGTTTCTGATAGCTTCAATGAACGACTTGCTGTGATGTTCACCAACACACCACGCGCTCCAGACAAATCAACACCTTCAAGCAATGGTGATGCAACAGCTGCTTCAGCTGCTAAGCGAGCACGATCCATACCAGAAACAGTGGCTGTTCCCATCATGGCTTTACCTTGCTCACTCATCACTGTTTTAACGTCTTCAAAGTCAACGTTGATCAAACCCTGCTCGTTAATGATTTCAGCGATGCCTGCAACAGCATTGTGCAATACATCATCTGCACAACCAAAGGCCTTGTCCATCTCAGCATCTTCACCCATGACTTCAAATAGTTTTTCATTAAGAACAACAATTAATGAATCTACATAGTTTTCAATTTCATGAGCGCCTGCCTCAGCCACTTTACCGCGCTTAGCGCCTTCAAAATCAAATGGCTTGCTGATCACGCCAACAGTCAAGATGCCCATTTCTTTGGCAACTTGAGCCACCACCGGACCAGCGCCTGTGCCTGTACCACCACCCATACCGGCGGTGATAAAGACCATGTGCGCGCCTTGCAATGCATCAGCAATGCGTGCTTTTGCTTCAATAGCAGAAGATGCGCCTACTTCAGGTTTGGCACCAGCACCCAAACCTGTTGCGCCCAACTGAATATTGACGCTTGCTTTAGAACGTTGAAGTGCACCTGCATCTGTGTTCATGCAAATGAACTCAACACCTTGTACACCGCGACGAATCATGTGCTGTACAGCGTTACCGCCTGCACCGCCCACACCGACCACCTTGATAATGGTCTTACCCGCCGGTTCTGCATCTAACATTTCAAATTCCATACTACCTCCTCATAACTACGGTTGACGACGACAAAAATAAAACTAAAAAATTCTTTTAATACTGTTTGATTCTTAAAAATTTCCCATGAACCACTCGCGCATACGCGCCACAACGTTTTGTACTGTTCCTGATTGAGCAATTCGGCGACCACGCACCAACTGCACGCGCCCCTCCATCAACAATCCCAAACCCGTTGAATAACGCGGGCTTCTTAAAATTTCACTCAAATGTCCTTTGTACTCAGGGAACCCAACACGCGCGGGTTTAGCAAAGACCTCTTCTGCTAACTCAACCACTCCTGGCATCAATGCTGTTCCGCCAGTCAAAACAATCCCTGATGAAACCAAATCTTCCATTCCTGATTCGCGAACCACATGACGAACCAAGCTCAATAACTCTTCCACACGTGGCTCAATCACAGCGGCCAATGCTTGACGCGACATAGAACGAGCCTCACGGTCACCAACACCCGGAACTTCAATGGTTTCGTTTGGATTGACCATGCTTTGGCGAGCAATACCAAAATGAATCTTGAGATCTTCTGCATCAATGGTCGGGGTGCGCAAAGCCATGGCAATGTCATTGGTGATTTGATCACCAGCAATTGGAATCACTGCGGTGTGACGGATGGCACCCTGGCTGAAAATAGCAATATCAGTTGTGCCACCACCAATATCTATCAAGACCACGCCCAACTCTCTTTCATCATCAGTTAAGACAGCGACACTTGAAGCCAATGGTTGCAAAATAAGATCATTCACTTCTAAGCCGCAACGGCGGACACACTTCACAATATTCTGCGCAGCACTCACAGCACCAGTAACAATATGTACCTTGACCTCGAGGCGGATACCGCTCATACCAATTGGTTCGCGCACATCTTCTTGTCCATCAATGATGAATTCTTGAGTCAGGATATGAAGAATTTGTTGATCCGTTGGAATGTTGATAGCTTTGGCTGTCTCAATCACTCGCTCAACATCACCAGCAGATACTTCTTTGTCGCGGATGGCGACCATGCCAGTTGAATTAAAGCTATGAATATGATTTCCAGCAATGCCTGTGAATACTTGAGCAATGCGTCGATCAGCCATCACCTCGGCTTCTTCAAGGGCTTTTTGAATTGACTGAACAGTGGCCTCAATATTGACAACCACCCCTTTTTTCAATCCTTTAGAGCTAACCTGGCCAAGACCCACAACATTGAATTGGCCATCGGGGTTTAATTCCGCCACCAAAGCAACTACTTTGGATGTGCCAATATCCAAGCCAACAATTAGATCCTTAGTGTCTTTGCTAATAACGCTCACAGTTTTTTTCCTATATTGATGGCATAGCCATTGGCATAACGAAGGTCAATTGAATCCACTCGCTGATCCCATTTCTCTTGAACCTGCGGCCAACTTTTAATTAAACGTTCAACACCTAATTGAATTTGTTTTGAATCACGCTCATCGAGCTCTCGACCTAATTCAATATTCAGGTTGTTACTCAACTTCACTTTCCAGGCATAACGGGAAGAAAGTTCAATGCTTTTAACGCTTGCCTGCCATGGCTCAAACCAAAAATTCAACTGCTGGTATTTTCTAAAGACATCTTTACTGCTTCCTTCGGGGCCGCTAAATCTCAACAATGAAGATCCATCTTCTGCTTCTGCCATATTTGCAATAAATACTTCACCATGGGTATTAATCAATCTGGGTGTTTCACCAACCCAGACTGCTAAAGCCTGATGTTCTTCAATGGCCACCACAATGCCGTTTGGCCATTCACGGCGAACACTTGCCCGACGAACCCAAGGCATGGTTTCAAAAGCTTGCCTAGCTTGATCTAAGCGAATGGTGAAAAAATTTCCCTTCACTTGGTCTAAAGCACGGGTTTTAATCGTTGGCAAATTCACATGCTTGAGTTCACGGCCATCCAATGATTCAACCGTTAAATGATTCAAGGTGAAAACTGGTTTTTGGCCCAACCAAAATAGAAGCCATCCGGATGACACCAACAAAGCAATCAATAACAATAGATTTGCCATCGCACGCATCATCTTGGCGTGATTCCAGATTGGGCCAAATACAGTGGCGCTCATAGAACCTAAAAAACCGAAGAAGATGTGCAAGAATTTCATGAGTGAACACCTGCCTTGCTCAATAACCACAACACCAAATCAGCGTATTCAACCCCAGCTGCTTTTGCAGCCATCGGCACCAATGAATGGCCGGTCATACCAGGCGCAGTATTCATTTCCAATAAATAAGGCTGATTAGTCTCGCGATCAATCATCACATCTGCACGACCCCAACCTTTACAACCTAAAGCACGGTATGCACTCAAAGCAAGTTCTTGTACTTTTTCCTCAAGCGCTAGATCTAATCCTGTAGGACATAAATACTTGGTGTCGTCTGAAAAATATTTATTGTGATAGTCGTAATTAGAGTCTGGAGCCACAATTCTGATCACAGGCAATGCCCTGGCATTCTCACCGTCACCCACGAGCGGACAAGTTAACTCTTCACCAATGATGCATTGCTCTGCCATCACATCACGATCAAGCTTCACCGCTAATGCATAAGCTGTTGGTAAATCTTCAAGCTTTGTGACCTTACTCAAGCCAAGCGATGAACCCTCTCTGGCTGGCTTAACAATGATCGGCAGGCCAATATCTTGCACAATTTTTTGCCAATCACTATTGGTATTCAACATAGCAAACCGAGGGGTGGCTAAATTAAAACTAGACCACAAGCGCTTTGTGGCTTGTTTATCAATCGCAATTGCGGAAGCTAAAACGCCACTACCCGTATAAGGTAAAGTCATTTGCTCCAAGAGACCTTGCATCGTCCCGTCTTCGCCATAACGGCCATGAAGGGCAATGAAGACTCGATCAAATTTCTGGGCAGCCAATTCTGTGATTGCTTGTTGGCCCGGATCGAATGGATGAGCATTCACACCTTTTGAGATCAATGCATCTAACACACCTTTACCAGACATCAAAGAAATTTCTCTCTCGCCAGATTTACCACCAAGCAATACGCCGACCTTGCCCAATGCAGCAACATTCACTTGAGCCAAATCTTTTTGTACTGCTGCACTCCAACTATTTATGAGATCAGGCATTTGAGACTCCTGCTAACTTTCCTGGAACAGCAGAGATAGAACCCGCACCCATGGTGATGATCACATCACCATCACGCGCCATACTCATCACTAAATTTGGTAAATCATTCACATCTTTTACAAACTTCGTACTAGCAATATCCAATAAGCGATCAGTCTCTTTGGCTTTTGCCAAAACTTTGATCAAGCTTTCTCCATCAGCACCCACAATTTTCGCCTCACCTGCTGGATAAACTTCCGTTAAAGCCAAAGCATCAAAACCTTGAAGAACTCTCACAAACTCACCAAAGCAGTCGCGTGTTCTGGTGAATCGATGCGGTTGGAATGCCAACAATAATCGGCGACCTGGGAATGCACCTCTGGTAGCAGATAGTGTTGCTGCCATTTCTACCGGATGATGACCATAATCATCAATCACCGTGCATGTGCCGCCCTCAGGCAATTTCACTTCTCCGTAACGCTGGAACCGACGACCAACGCCGTGGAACTCCTTGAGAGCCTTAATGATTGCCGCATCACTAACGCCCAACTCAGTGGCAATCGCAATGGCTGCCAGTGCGTTACACACATTGTGTAAGCCAGGTAAATTCAGAGTGACCTTCAATGGTCCTGGCGTATCGCCATGGCGACGCACGGTATGACGCAAGGTGGTGAAATGCATTTGAGGACCATCTGCAACAACATCAATGGCGCGCACATCAGCGTCTTCAGATAAGCCATACCCAAGAATAGGTTGCGACACAAAGGGCAAAATATCACGCACGTTTTGATCATCAACACACAGCACTGCAATGCCATAAAACGGCATGCGTTGCGTGAATTGCACAAAAGCTTGTTTTAATTTGGCCATATCATGCTGATAGGTATCCATGTGATCAGCATCAATGTTGGTGATCACCTCAATCACCGGTAATAAGTTCAAAAAGGATGCGTCTGATTCATCGGCTTCGGCGACGATAAAATCACCCGTGCCCAAGCGTGCATTTGCACCAGCAGAAGTTAACTTGCCACCAATCACAAACGTTGGATCCAAACCACCCTCAGCTAAGACTGATGCTAGTAGGCTGGTTGTTGTTGTTTTGCCATGAGTTCCTGCAATAGCAATACCCTGCTTTAAGCGCATCAACTCACCAAGCATCACTGCTCTTGGCACAATTGGAATACGAGCCGCGCGTGCAGCTAAGACTTCTGGGTTATCTCCGGTAACAGCTGTTGAAATAACCACTGCTTCTGCACTACCCACATTTTTAGCATGATGGCCAATGCTGATTTCAGCGCCACACTCCCGCAAGCGTTTGGTGGTTGCACTTTCAGCCATGTCTGAGCCACTCACCTTATAACCAAGATTGAGTAACACTTCGGCAATGCCGCTCATACCTGCGCCGCCAATGCCTACAAAATGAATTTGATGAAGAATGTGCTTCATGGCTGGACCGCTCTCTTAGATAACATTTGACATATCTCTGCAACATCTTTGGTTGCATTTGGCTTGGCCTGACTTAAGGCATGATCAGCCATTTTTAATAATTCTTCGCGATCAACTGTTTGTAAATAGTCAGCCAATGAAGTGGCCGTCATATCAACCTGTGGCATCAACACAGCAGCACCTGCATCTGAAAGAAATCTTGCATTTGAAGTTTGATGATCATCAACAGCGAATGGAAAAGGCACTAGATAAGATGCAACACCAACTGCTGAAATTTCCGCCACAGTCATTGCGCCAGCCCGGCAAATGACCAGGTCTGCATTCGCGTAGACGGTGACCATGTCATCAATGAATGGAACAACTTCTGCTTCCACATTCAAACTGGCGTATTTTTGACGTAATTGATCAAGGTGCTTCTCACCTGCTTGATGAATCACCGATGGTCTAGATTCAGCTGGGATTTTTGCAAGGGCCTCTGGCACCACTTCATTCAGAGCGGCTGCACCCAAACTACCTCCAACCACCAAAATCTGCAAACGACCAGATCTTGCGGAGTATCGAGCTTGCGGAGATTTAATTTGACTCATGCCGGCACGCAAAGGATTTCCCAACCAAACTGCGCCAGGTAATGCATTTGGAAATGCGCACAATGCTTTATCTGCAACTTTAGCTAAAACTTTATTAGCTAAACCAGCGATTGAATTTTGCTCATGCAATACCAAGGGCTTACCCAGTAAAACACTCATCATTCCAGCCGGGAATGTGACATAACCACCCATGCCCAATACAACATCTGGTTTTACGCGACGCAATACTTGAATACTTTGCCAAAATGCTCGTAATAAATTAAATGGTAAAAGTATCAAGGTTTTAATCCCTTTACCTCTTAAACCACCAAACTGAATTGATTCAAATGCAAAACCTCTTGGAGGCACCAATCGATACTCCATGCCTTTGACGTTACCCAACCAAGAAACATTCCAGCCACGCTCACGCAAATATTCAGCCACGGCTAAGCCTGGGAAAATATGTCCGCCAGTGCCACCAGCCATGACTAGTAAAGTTGGTGAGTGGGTCATAGCTTGCCACCCCTCATCAAGACTCTGTTTTCCACATCAATCTTTAACAAGATCGCGATCGCTACCGCATTCATCATCAAACCTGAACCGCCAAAACTGACGAATGGCAAGGTCAAACCTTTTGTCGGTAAGATTCCCAAGTTAACGCCCATATTGATGAACGCCTGCCAACCAATCCAAATGGCGATGCCTTTAGCAACCAAACCTGCAAAACTTCGATCTAATTGCAAAGCAGTTCGGCCAATCAAAAAAGCTCTTCGAATGATCCAGTAGAAAATGCCGATGACAACGGCAACACCAACAAAGCCCAGTTCTTCACCGATCACTGCCAAAATAAAATCTGTATGAGCTTCAGGTAAGTAATGCAGTTTTTCAATACTTCCACCCAAACCAACCCCAAACCATTCTCCTCGACCAAATGCCATCAATGAGTGCGTTAATTGATAGGCTTTACCAGCCGCATGCTCTGCGTTCCAAGGGTCAAGGTAAGCAAAAATGCGCTGTCGCCTGAATTCAGAAAAGATGATGATGGCAGCAAAACTGCCAACAGCCAATACTGTTAGTGCGCCAAATAACTTGGCGTTAATCCCACCCAAAAATAATAGGCCCATAGCGATTACTGCTATCACCATGAAAGCGCCCATGTCTGGTTGCCATAACAACAACGCACCCACCGCTATCACAGCTGCCCCCATGGGGAGTAAACCTTTAACCAAGGTATGTAAATAATCCTGGCGCTGTACGGTGTACCAGGCTGCAAATAAAACCACCGCCAACTTCATAAATTCTGATGGTTGGAAATTCGTGATGCCCAGTGATATCCAACGTTTAGCGCCATTCACACCTTTGCCAACACCTGGAATCAAAACAAAAATTAGCATGATGAATGCCAAAACAAAAATAGCGGGGGCTAGACGATCCCAAACTTTGAGAGGCACCTTGAATGCAAGAACGCCAACGGTGAAAGCAATCACTATTGAAATAGCATGCCTAATTAAAAAATGACTACTGCTGTATTTGGCATATTTAGGGCCGTCTGGCAAAGCAATGGATGCTGAATAAACCATCACAAGGCCCAATGTCACGAGAATTAAAACAGCCCATAACAAAGGCTGGTCATATTCCATCATGCGTGAGCGAGTTGGGCGAACCACGGTTGTAGCATCCCGTAATCCCAAGCGGAAATCTTCGAATCCTTCTTTAATGCCACCTTTGACACCACTGATGCCATTGGTACTGAAACGTTTAAAGAATTGAATCATGCGCTCACCTGACCTTTCAGGCTGGCCAACTCATTCACGGCATCAATGAAGACTTGAGCGCGATGCGCATAATCTTTGAACATGTCAAAACTTGCGCAGGCCGGTGATAACAAGACCAAGTCACCTGATTTTGCTATCTCAGCGGCTGACTCGACAGCTTGCTCTAAGGTATCAGCATCACAGATAGTGACACCTGAAGACTCGAATGTACTTCTCATGGCAGGTGCATCTCTGCCAATCAAAATGATTGCTTTGGCATGACGCACAAGCGCTTGACTAAGCGGAGAAAAATCTTGGCCCTTGCCCTCACCACCAGCAATCAAAATAATTCTTGCGCGCTCACTGGCTCCTGAGCCTGAACTTGAACCTGACTGCCCCAAACCATTCAGAGCTGCCAAAGTAGCGCCCACATTGGTACCTTTACTATCATCGATGTATTCAACACCTTCAACGATGGCAATCGTCTGCATGCGATGTGGCTCGCCTTTGTACTCGCGCAAGCCATGCAGCAACGGTCCCATCGGAATATCAATTGCAGTGCACAGAGCCAAAGCCGCCAGCGCGTTGCTGGCGTTATGTCTTCCTTTGATGCGTAAAGCATCTGCAGGCATCAAGCGCTTCAACCTCAAAGGCTCATCCTCTAGATCAGCCTTTTTACGACGGCGTTTTGCTTTTAATTCCAAAGCCTCTAAATCAGGTTCAGTCCATACCAACCAATCGATACCACCAGCTGCCGTATCATGAAGAACACCAAATGCATCTTCTTCATCAGGGGCTTTAACACCAAAAGTAATCGTGCGCATCACGTCCATATCAGATTGCATGTTCATGACGACGACGTCATCACGATTTATTACAGCAATCGTATTGGAGCTGAAAATTCTGGCCTTGGCTGCTGCATATTGTGAAAAATCACCGTGCCAATCCAAATGATCTTGAGTCACATTCAAAACAGTCGCAGCATCAGCATGAAGACTATAAGTGTGTTGAAGCTGAAAACTAGAAAGCTCTA
This sequence comes from Polynucleobacter meluiroseus, assembly GCA_945867755.1. Classification (GTDB taxonomy): domain Bacteria; phylum Pseudomonadota; class Gammaproteobacteria; order Burkholderiales; family Burkholderiaceae; genus Polynucleobacter; species Polynucleobacter meluiroseus_D. The sequence continues at coordinate 3,271 of CAMBJN010000010.1, read as the reverse complement.
AAACCCAAACATTCGGCAATTCTTCAATATCTAATAATTTGTCTAAAGCAGCTGGGCTGATATTACCTGCTACTGCCACAGACTTGCCAGCTCTTTCGCACAACAAGCCTGTCAATGCAGTGGTGGTTGTTTTGCCATTGGTGCCAGTGATCGCAATCACTTTTACGTTATAGCTTTGCTCGTCTTTTAATGCTTGAATGGCTTGAGCAAAAAACTCAATCTCACTCCACACAGATATTTCTTTTTCTGCAGCAATCGCTAAAAATGATTGAACTGGCTCTTGCAAATGAGATAGGCCAGGACTGATTGCAATCACATCGATGCCATTCAATAACTCTGCAGACAATCCACCAAAATGAATCTCTTTGACGCCCAAGTCTTTAACTGCTTGATGATATTTTTTTGCGCCCTCAGATAACTGCTCAAGTGATCTGGTATCAGCCACAGAAACTTGAGCACCCTGAGCAACACACCAACGAACCATCGCAGCACCTGACTCGCCCAAGCCAAGCACCAAAACCCTCATTGTCTGAGGGTGCTCTTTGCCAAATGGGTGCTGTAATTGAATCACTTTTTTCCTATCGCAATTTCAAGCTAGATAAACCAATCAACACCAACAAAATAGTGATGATCCAAAAGCGAACCACGACTTGCGTTTCTTTCCACCCACTCAATTCAAAATGATGATGCAGTGGTGCCATCTTGAAAATTCGTCGACCTTCGCCATAGAATTTTTTAGTGAACTTGAACCAAGCCACTTGCAAGATGACTGACACGGTTTCAGCCACAAAAATTCCGCCCATCACGAATAAAACAATTTCTTGTCTGACGATCACAGCCACAGTTCCTAAGGCACCGCCCAGTGCAAGGGCACCAACATCTCCCATGAACACTTGTGCGGGATGAGTGTTAAACCATAAAAACGCCAAACCGGCTCCACTCATGGCCCCACAGAAAATCATCAGTTCGCCAGCACCAGGAATGAATGGGAATAAAAGATATTTGGTGTAAATCGCATTACCCATCACGTAAGCAAACACACCCAATGCCGCTCCAACCAAAATCACCGGCATGATCACTAATCCATCTAAACCGTCTGTTAAGTTCACTGCGTTTGAACTTCCCACAATCACCAGATAACTCAGGACAATGAAACCAAGCACTCCCAGCGGATAACTGATTTCTTTAAAGAAAGGCACATATAAATTAGATTTCGCTGGCAAATCAATTGAGAAACCGCTCTGCACCCAACTGATGAAAAGTTCTAATACTTTCAGGTTATTCACTTCTGATACGGAGAAGGCCAAGTAAATAGCAGCAAATAAACCAATCAAAGATTGCCAAAAATATTTCTCTTTGGATGACATGCCCTTCGGGTCTCGATAAACAACTTTGCGATAGTCATCAACCCAGCCAATGGCACCGAACCCCAATGTCACAATCAATACAATCCAAATGAAACGATTTGATAGGTCAGCCCACAGCAATGTTGAAATCGCAATACCAATCAAAATCAATACGCCGCCCATGGTGGGCGTGCCAGTTTTAACCAAATGAGTTTGTGGGCCATCGGTACGAACGGCTTGGCCTACTTTCATAGCAGTTAAACGACGAATGACCCAGGGGCCAAAAAATAATCCAATCAATCCAGCCGTCAAGGTAGCCATCACTGCTCTAAGTGTGATGTAGTTAATGACTCGTAAAAAACCAAAGTCATCTTGTAGTATTTGTGCAAGCCATAACAACATTAGTGCATCTCCTCTGCGAGAGCTTTAACAACTCTCTCCATGCGCATAAAGCGCGATCCCTTAACCAGAAGCGTCACCTCTTCATGATTTTTTCTTGCTTGTAATGATTTATTCAACTCTGTACAGAGTTCAGAAACATCGGTAAAGTGCTGCGCAACATTGCCATTAGTGGCAGAAGCTTGATAAGCAACAACAGCTTCTTTACTCAAGTCGCCCAAAGCAAATAATTTTTGAATGCCTTTTTCACCGGCGTAATGACCAACTTCGCGATGGAATTCCGGTCCTTGATTACCGACTTCACCCATATCACCCAAGACAAGCCAAGCAGCTGTTTTAATATTGGATAAAACATCAATTGCAGCTCGAACAGAATCAGGATTGGCGTTATAGCTATCATCAATCACAGTGAGGTCATCGGTCAGGCAATGCTTTTGCATTCTTCCATTCACAGGTTGAAATGATTCCAAGCCTGCCTTAATCATTGCCGGAGAGATACCAGCTGCAATAGCCACAGCGGATGCAGCAACAGCATTGCAGGCATTATGATTTCCCAAAATATTTAATTTCACTTTGAGATCACCTTGTGGTGTGTGGATCATTATTTGGTCACTTGCCTGATCAAACCATTCACCCCAGACTGCAGCCTTTTGATTAAATGCAAAATCAACAACGGTTCGTTGATTGGCAACTTTTTTCCAATACGCACTGTATTCAGAATCAGCTGGATAAACAGCCATACCACCCTCAGGCAATGACTCAATGGCCAAAGCATGTTCTTTGGCAACAGCGTCGACTGTTTCCATGAACTCTTGATGTTCACGTTGCGCATTGTTGATCAATGCAATGCTTGGTTTTGCAATGTTTGCCAATGCCGCTGTTTCACCAGGATGATTCATACCCAACTCAACGACCGCCAACTCATGGTTTAAATTTAGGCGCAATAGAGTCAATGGCAAACCAATATCGTTATTAAAGTTGCCCTGTGTGGCTAAAGTCTTATCAACCCCTACGGCAGCCTCAAAAATACTTTGAATCATGCCCTTCACAGTTGTCTTGCCATTGCTGCCCGTCACAATCACCACTTGCTTTAATTTATTCTGACTGCAGTATTGCTTCCATCTACTGGCTAATGTTTGTAGAGCTTTCCGAGTGTCTTTGACCACAATTGCCGGAAAGTCTTGAGGTAACTTCTCTACTGAGCTGACCAAGCAAGCTATCGCTCCCTTGGCTTGCACATCAATTAAAAAATCGTGTGCGTCAAATTTTTCACCGCGCAAAACAATAAACAGATCACCATCCATGACTTGACGACTATCGCTAATGAATCGCTTAACTACTTGATCAGATAATGAGATGTTCATCAGTTGAGCATCTGGCAAAAACTCTGAAATCATCGACAGGGGCATGTGTTGCATATTTAGGCTCATCAGGCAACACCTCCCATGGCCAATTGCACATGGACTCGATCAGAGAATGGGTGTTTTTTCCCTGCAATTTCTTGAGTTTCTTCATGGCCTTTGCCA
>CAMBJN010000009.1 GCA_945867755.1 Polynucleobacter meluiroseus | reverse complement strand
TATTCTCGCGGCGCTTTTAGGTGCTGCGGGCGGTATTTTGCATTTCGTTGGCCTGAGAATTGCAATTGAAGCAAGGCCTGATTTGGCCAGAGCATTGGGCGGTGTTTTAACCCAAGCAGAACAAGATAAAATTGAATTGGCCTACAAAGAACGTCTTCAGGCAATTCAGGAAAAATTACAAACCACCTCCGATGAAATTGTTCAAATACAAAAGCTAAAAGACAAATTCATGGACATGGCTACGCCAAGCGCGGTTAAGTCCCAGATTCCTGGTGGAAACGGCAAGGGCGGCCCCCACAAACTTCCAGAAATAAAAATTAAAAAAGATGTTCGTCTGATCGATGCTCTAGATGGCTCGCTTCAGGACATGACCGAGTTTAAAAAGAGTGTTGCAGAAATTAATGCCCTCTGGGAAAAGCAATTCACCTGGTTGAATAGTTTGCCAATAGGCATTCCTGTTAAAGACAACTACAACTTGAGCAGTGGGTTTGGCTTAAGAATGGATCCTTTCTTGCACACCATGGCAAAGCATGAGGGCCTAGATTTTTCTGCGCCTGTTGGTACGCCGATTCTTGCGTCTGCAGGTGGTGTTGTGAGTCGCTCAGGTTGGGATGCGCATTACGGCAACGTGATTGAAATCAATCATGCAGAAGGTTTTAAAACACGCTATGCCCATGCAAGCCAACTATTGGTGAGGGTTGGGCAGACAGTCAAGCGTGGCGATATGATTGCCAAAGTGGGCAACACCGGAAGATCAACGGGTCCACATCTTCACTATGAAGTCATGAGAGCTGGTAATCACATCAATCCGGCAAACATGTTCCCAAAGCACGCCAACTAATCTAGCCTTAATAAAAAGCCCCTTGCTTGAATCTCTCAAACAAGGGGCTTTTTGTTTCTGTTGATTGTTTAGCTGGCTAAACGCTTTTCTAAAGCCCGCTTTGTTTCAACCAATTCTTTAGGCAAATGATATGACAGCTGATCAAACAGCTGATCATGCAACTTCATTTCTTCTTGCCATACAGCTTTATCAATTGAGGTAACTTGATTGAATTGGTCTTCGCTAAAGTCTAGACCTGCCCAATTGATGTCTTTGTGCGAAGGGGTTGTACCAAAAATATTTTCTTGGCCTTTAGCCTTGCCTTCAATGCGCTCTAACATCCAAGCTAGAACGCGCATATTTTCGCCGTACCCCGGCCACACAAACTTACCTGCTTCATTCTTACGGAACCAGTTAACGCAGTAGATGCTTGGCAATTTTGCGCCCTCAGCCTCAAGCTTTTTACCCATGTTCAACCAATGTTGGAAATAATCGCTCATGTTGTAACCAGCGAAAGGTAACATCGCGAATGGGTCGCGACGAACAACACCTTGCTGACCAGCAGCAGCGGCAGTAGTTTCTGAGCCCATGGTTGAGGCCATGTAAACGCCTTCGACCCAGTTGCGCGCCTCGGTTACCAATGGCACCGTTGTTGAGCGGCGACCGCCAAAGATAAATGCATCGATAGCAACTCCATCAGGATTGTTCCACTCTGGGTCAATCACTGGATTGTTAGTTGCGGCAACTGTGAACCTGGCATTTGGATGTGACGCTTTTCTTCCTGCTGCACCATCTGCAGGAGTCCAGTCTTTGCCTTGCCAATCAATAAGGTGATCAGGGGCTTTATCGGTCATGCCTTCCCACCAAACGTCGCCATCATCAGTCAGTGCAACGTTTGTAAAAATGACATTCTCATTCAAAGACGCCATGCAGTTGGCATTGGTAAGTGTGTTTGTACCGGGGGCGACGCCGAAATAACCTGCCTCTGGATTGATTGCAAACAAACGTGTTTTTCCTGTGACAGGATCTTTGCGTGGCTTGATCCAAGCAATATCGTCACCAATGGTGGTTACTTTCCAGCTCTGATAGCCTTGGGGTGGAATCAACATAGCAAAATTGGTTTTGCCGCAAGCTGATGGGAAAGCTGCAGCCACATGGTATTTTTTACCTTCGGGCGATGTAACGCCCAAAATTAACATGTGCTCAGCCAACCAGTTTTGATCGCGGCCCATCGTTGAGGCAATTCTTAAAGCGAAGCACTTCTTGCCCAACAATGCATTGCCGCCATATCCTGAACCAAAAGACCAAATTTCACGAGTTTCTGGGTAATGCACGATGTATTTAGTGCTGTTGCATGGCCAAGCCACATCTTTTTCGCCTGCCTGAAGTGGCTTGCCAACGGTATGAATGCAAGGCACAAAATCGCCTGCGGCGCCCAAGAAATCAAAAACGCCCTTACCCATGCGGGTCATGATGCGCATGTTGATCGCAACATACGAGCTGTCGGATAACTCAACACCAATGTGGGCAATTGGAGATCCTAGGGGCCCCATTGAAAAAGGCACAACATACATCGTTCTGCCTTTCATGCAACCTGTAAACAATGGCTGTAGCGTCGTGCGCATTTCAACTGGATCCATCCAGTTATTGGTGGGACCCGCATCTTCTTTGTTTTTAGAACAAATGTAAGTTCTGTCTTCAACCCTGGCCACATCGCTTGGGTCTGAACAGGCTAGATATGAATTTTTTCTTTTTGCTGGATTTAGCTTTTTTAGCGTTCCAGCCTCAACCATCTGAGCACACAAACGATCATATTCTTCTTCGCTGCCATCACACCAATAAACGTTGTCAGGCATTGTCAAAGCAGCCACCTCGGCCACCCAGTCAATCAACTTTTGATGTTTAACATAAGATGGCACATTAAGGGCGGCCACGCCCTTCATCGTTGGTTGGTTCATAGTTAAGTTAGTTAATTTGGAATAGCATAAGGATACCACTTTGTGGCCTCTTTTGCCCTCGCGACCCCCCCTGAGTCTGACCCTAATTAGACAAAAATGCCATTAGTGCCAGCAAGCTTAGCGTCTCTTTTTCCTAGCTCATAGGCCTCCGGCATGAGGTCATGTCTTGAATAGTCCCAACTTGAAATGGGAACTTTTTGGCTTGGCTGAATGTACGTTAGCCTCAATCCCGGCAATTCTTTAATAAAAGGATTGGCAAGCCCATACCTTCTTGTTAACAAGACAAGGGCTTCTTGATTTTTCTCGCCAGGAGCCGCCGCTGTTAGCCCATCAATTGGAACATTATCGATAAGGCCCCCATCTAAAATAGCCTGACCATCCCGATACATCACTGGCGTAAATGGCGGGGTACAGGATGATTGCAAGATGGTCTCAATCAGCTCATCGATATTGGCGCAAGATTTGGACGAAACAAATAATCTTGAAAAGCCCAGGCGCTTTCCGGACTGTGGATGAAGTGGCTGCTTGAACTTCTTTTCAAGCTGATACGCCAAGAGACCCATGACGACCGAAAGTGTGGGGCTTAAATAGCTTGGGGTTTTGGCCAACCCAATCAAAATCTCGGGCCCATCCTGAATTCGCTCAAAGCCGTCGCCCAAAATATTTTCCAGGGCCGCCCGGTATAAGCGGTAATGCGGGAAAAGAGGGTCAGCTGAAAAAAGGTTTTTCCAGTCAATATTGCTTGAAACAGATGCCAAAGCTTTTGCGTAGTAATTAAGGCCCCACCGAGCACCCTCATCACCCGGTCGAGCTGAAAACAAACAGGCCGTTGCTGCGCCTGCACTTACTGCTACTATTTTTGTGGGTTGCTGCGGGATTGCTTCGTTAAAGGCGTTCCAAAAACCCGCTTGCCACCAGCAACGATTGCCGCCGCCGGCCAAAACAATTTGATCGAATCGAATTGGCACGACTTATTTACCAATACAAAAGGTGCTGAAAATTTTCCCCAACAAATCATCTGGCAAAAATTGACCCGTGATGGTTGAAAGTTCATCTTGAGCGAGTCTCATTTCTTCGGCAGCTAACTCAATGGACGAGGTTTGTGATTTTAATAAAGCCAGCGCATTCTCAATCAATTGTTCTGCATTTAAAAGTGCTTCAACGTGTCTTTTCCTTGCCAAGATTCAACCCTCTGATTCGGGCTGCCATCCAGCAACTTTTAATAATTCATTTTTTAGCTGCTCTAAGCCCTGACCAGTTTTGGCAGAAACAAACAATTGATCCTCAAAATCGGTTTTTTGCTCTGACGCCTGATCCAACTTATTCCACACGATTTTTATTGGGGCATTTTTAGAGGTTTTAAGTTTAATTCGCTGAATTAAGTCTTGATCTTCTGTAGATATTTGAGGGCCCTGAGTCAAATCCATTAAGTGCAGAACTAAGTCGGCTTGCTCAATTGCCTGCCAGGTTCTTTCTATACCAATTTGCTCAACACTGTCTTGGGTTTCTCTTAAGCCAGCGGTATCAATGATATGAAGTGGAATGCCGTCTAACAAAATCGTTTCTTTAAGCCTATCGCGCGTTGTGCCGGCCACGTCCGTCACAATGGCAATGTCCTCGCCCGCAAGCGCATTCATCAAAGAGCTTTTCCCCACATTGGGCTGCCCCACCAAAACAACTGTTAAGCCATCGCGAATGATCGATCCTTGTTGAGCGGCTTTTTTTACCTCTTGAATATTGTGAAGAATTTTTTCTAATCGATTAAACACATCGTGCTGTTCAATGAAATCAATGTCTTCTTCGGGAAAATCTAGGGTTGCCTCTGTTAATGCTCTGATTTCAATCAGTGCATTTAAAAAAATATCAATTTTTTTTGAGAAGTCCCCTTTGAGCGATCTTGCCGCGCCCTTAGCGGCCAATGTGCTACTTGCATCAATCAAATCGGCAACGGCCTCGGCTTGCGCCAAGTCCATTTTCCCATTCAAAAAGGCTCTCTCGGTAAACTCGCCTGGTCGCGCTAAGCGCAACCCCAAGCCTTTTCCCACTTGAAGACAGCGATCTAAAAGTAAATTAAGCGCAGGCGTACTGCCATGACACTGCAGCTCCAAAACATCTTCGCCGGTATAAGAATGTGGCGCAGGAAAGGTGATGGCCAAACCTTCATCAATTGGCTCACCCAAAGCGTCGTTAAACTGAACCAGGGTTGCGTGTCTTGGGGCTAGCTCTCTAAGACAAAGGGTCTTGCTAATCTGCAAGACCCCTGATCCGGATAAACGAATTATTCCAACACTAGCGCGGCCATTAGCCGTGGCTAAAGCGATGATTGGTTCGCGCTCATGAATCATACTCAAGCGGGTTTTTTAGCCTCACCGTAAATTTTATTGATTTGCCATTGTTGAGCAATTGACAAAATATTGTTCACCACCCAATACAAAACCAAGCCCGATGGGAAGAAGAAGAACATCACCGAGAAAGCAAGCGGCATGAACATCATGAGTTTTGCTTGAAGTGGGTCCGGTGGCGTTGGGTTGAGCTTTGTCTGAATAAACATGGACACCGCCATCAAAATTGGCAATAGGCCAATTGGCGCGCCAAACCAAACCCCAAATAATGTGTCTGGTTTTGATAGGTCTTGAATCCAGCCCAACCAAGGGGCGCCCCTCATCTCTACTGAAGACAACAGCACCCAATACAAAGCGATGAAAACTGGAATTTGAATTAATACCGGAAAGCATCCGCCCAAGGGGTTGATTTTTTCTTTGCGATACATCTCCATCATCGCCTGATTAAGCTTTTGTGGCTCACCTTTATGGCGCTCTTTAAGCTCTAAAACTTTTGGTTGAACAAGCTTCATGCGAGCCATTGACTTATAGCTTGCTGCGGATAAAGGGAAGAAAAGCAGCTTGATAAACATGGTGAGGAAAATAATTGACCATCCCCAGTTGTTCACCAATGCATGAATTTTTTCAAGCAACCAGAAAATTGGTTTGGCCAAAATAGTGAACCACCCGTAGTCTTTAACCAACTCAAGGCCCGGTGCAATTTTTTCTAACACTTGCTCTTCTTGAGGGCCAACAAACAGCTTGAGTGTTTCGGTTTTCTCTTGACCAATACCCAATGCGTCTAGCTTTGATTGAACACCAATTCTGTACTGATTATTTTCCAATTTGCCCACATACAGGTCTTTTTGGAAGCTATTGGATGGTATCCAAGCAGACGCAAAATAATGCTGTACCATGGCAATCCAGGTTGGGCTGTCTTTTTGTTGTGTGCCAGGTAGTTTTGCTTTATTTTTTTCAATGTCTGAAAAATATATTTTTTGAAACTTTTCTGCGTCGGTGTAAAGAGCTGGGCCCGTGAACGTCGCGTAGAACATGCTCTCTTCAAGCTTGCCGTTGTCGCGAACCAGCTCTGCATACAAAGTTAAGTCTGCTGATGGGTTGCTCAAGTTTTTAATTATGTGCTTTGCGTCGACAACGTAAGAACCGTTTTCCAATGTAAGCACTTTTTCTAAACGAATTCCGTTCTTTTCGGCAATCAGGGTAACCGAATTGCCCGCGGAGTTTTTGCTAACTGAAAAAATCTGCGTGTGATTTGGTAACTCAACCCCTGTTGCTGAAACCAAGCCTGATCGCGCATAGTATTGACGAGCTTTGCTGCGTTCAAAAATTAGAACGCCGGACTTATCTTCTTCTAAGTGCTTTGTCAGCTGTGCTTTGCTGATCACGCCACCAAGGGTGTCGATTTCTAATGTAATGACGTCATTTTTTAGCGTAATGATTTCACCGATTTTGTTTGGCACAAACAAGGTTGGTGCTGATGCCGGGGCAGAGGCAGTCGCTGCGGCTTTGGGCAAATCATTCTTTGGCGCATTGGTTGTTGCAATATCTTTTGCTGTGCTTGCTTGCTGAGCTTCTACGCTTGGTTTAGAAAAGAAAGAGCCCTGGCCATTGTGTTGCTGCCATGCATCGAACAACAAAATTGCTGAGATTGTAAAAATTGCCCAAAGTAAGGTTTTTCTGATGTCCATTATTTTTTCTGTATTAAATAGCGTAAGCGGGAATTGTAGTGTTAGATTGTTACTTCTTAGTGTTCTTTTCTGGCACCGGGTCTAGGCCGCCATCAGCCCAGGGATTACATCTCAATATTCTGTATACGGCCAGCCCTGTGCCCTTGAACGCACCATGTTTATCTAAAGCTTCCATGGCGTAGCAAGAGCAAGTTGGGTGAAAGCGGCATTGCGCCCCCCAAAAAGGGCTTAATAACAACTGGTAAAGCCTGATGAGCCCTCTTAACAATTTTGCAATCATTTACCTGAGCTCAGCTGATTAAATAATTGATCTTTAATCTGACGCCGCTCTTGTTCTCTAAGCTTGCCTGAGCTCGATTCCCCAATTTTTTTTCGCAGCCTTAAAACTACCAGTTGACCATCTAAATTAAGAAGGTTTTGTCGGCAAGACTCCCTCATTAATCGCTTGATTCGATTTCGATCAATCGCTCTTTTGACTAATTTTTTGGGAACCGTTAATGCAAAGCCGTCAGCGCCCACAAGGGTGTGTATGGCAATGTGTTTTGTGTTGCTTGGTTTTTGCGCCAATATTGATCGAATCAAATTGGCGTCGGAAAGAGAAAAAGAGCGAGCCAATTGATTGCTCGCTTTTCTATCTTCTTCTTGCCGCTGCTTAAACAGCGAGGCGTTTACGACCCTTGGCACGGCGCGCATTCAAAACATGGCGACCGCCTTTTGTTTTCATGCGAACACGAAAACCGTGGGTGCGTTTACGACGGGTTACTGATGGTTGATATGTACGTTTCATAATTATTTCCTAGCTAACCTTAGATTCTCGCTTTTTTCGTTAGCACCGTCAATAGCTATTTACGGTATATTTTTTTATTATGTCATTTATCTTGTTGTTTTTAATAAATATTTTTTGTTATCAACATGTTATCCACAGCTTATCCACCGACTTATCCTTTGTGGATAACTTTTAACAGCAACTACAATTGCTTCGTGAATACAAATACCCTGACAAATTCCGCGTTAATAGCAAATTCGAACCTTGAGACATTTTGGGTGTTTGTAGCAGATTCGTTTTCTAAAGAGCTTTCTCCGCAACAGTTTAAAACATGGATCAAGCCCCTTTTTCCAATTTCCTTTGACCAAGAAAATTTAACCCTGTCCTTGGCTGCGCCCAACAGATTTAAGCTTGATTGGGCAAAAAATCAATTTAATCAAAGATTTATAGAGTTAGCTCAAGTCCACTTTGGCACCCCGATTGTGCTTGATTGGGTGCTCGACCCCAAGGTGAAGCTGCTCAACACAGACGAACAACAATCTGAATTTATTAGCGAAGATCTTGAGCAGGCCAATCCTTCGGGCGGCTTTCCTGGTGCTGGCACAGACGAAGTTAATGAGCTTCCCAGCATTGGTATTGATTGGCGCTCGCGCCTTAACCCCGGGCTTACTTTTGATAGTTTTGTTACTGGTAAGGCCAACCAGCTTGCGCGCGCCGCGGCAATACAGGTAGCCAACAACCCGGGCTCTTCTTACAACCCAATGTATCTGTATGGTGGGGTGGGGCTTGGTAAGACGCACCTAATACACGCTATTGGCAATTACTTATTACAAGAAAGGCCTAAAGCGAAAATCAGATACATTCATGCCGAGCAATATGTGTCTGATGTGGTTAAGGCCTATCAACAAAAATCTTTTGATAAGTTCAAGCAGTACTACCACTCCTTGGATTTGTTGTTGATTGACGACATCCAGTTTTTTGCTGGAAAGCCGCGCTCTCAAGAAGAGTTCTTTTATGCGTTTGAGGCACTAACAGCAAACAAGTCGCAAGTTATTATGACTAGCGACACCTATCCAAAAGAAATTTCAGGCATTGACGATAGGCTGATCTCGCGTTTTGATTCTGGCTTAACCGTGGCCATTGAGCCACCCGAGCTCGAGATGCGAGTTGCTATTTTGATGAAAAAAGCTCTGGCAGAAGGCTTGCCGCTCACGGAAGATGTTGCTTTTTTTGTTGCCAAACATCTTCGCTCTAACGTTCGAGAGCTCGAGGGTGCCCTAAGAAAAATTTTGGCTTATGTTCGTTTCCATGGAAAAGAAATCACGATTGAGGTTGCTAGGGAGGCTCTCAAAGACCTTCTTTCTGTGCAAAACCGCCAGATTTCTGTTGAGAACATTCAAAAAACAGTTGCTGATTTTTATAACATCAAAGTGGCTGACATGTATTCGAAAAAACGACCTGCTAATATTGCTAGGCCGAGACAAATTGCCATGTATATTGCTAAGGAGTTGACTCAAAAAAGCCTTCCTGAAATTGGCGAATTGTTTGGTGGTCGGGATCACACAACGGTACTGCATGCGGTTAGAAAAATTACCGAGGAAAGATCAAGAGACAACCAGCTTAACCATGAATTACATGTGTTAGAACAGTCCCTAAAAAATTGATTTTTGCTTGTGGAAAAGCTTGTGGATAATTGCTGTATAAGTATGGGTATAAGTATGTGAATGGATTGTTGATGAATTGTGGATAAGGTTATCAAGTAGAGCAAAAGAAGAAAGTTATTAAATCTTATTCAAAGTTTATACAAAACATATCCACAGGTATTTATTGAAGGTAAAATACTGATTAATAAATGAATTTTTAGTTATCCACAGAATTTCGTTGCTCTATTAACTACTACTATAGATATATATACATATAAATAAATACAGGAATAAGAACCATGGAACTGGTCAGTACAACAAGAGATAAATTACTAAAACCACTTCAACTTGTAAGCGGTATTGTTGAGCGTCGTCACACGCTTCCGATCTTAGCTAATTTGTTGTTCAAGAAAAGCGGCTCATCTGTTTCTTTAATATCAACAGATATTGAAATTCAAATCACAACCCATGCAGATTTTGGTGTTGGTTCTGACAACGTCAGCACAACGGTAGGCGCGAGAAAATTAGTAGATATTTTGCGCGCGCTTCCAGAGGGTGCGATGACCTTGTCTTTGAAGGACAGTAAGTTGGTTGTTCAAAGCGGTAAGAGTCGCTTCACTCTTCAAACGTTAGCTGCAAATGAATTCCCAATCATGTCTGAATCAACAGAGATTGCAGCCAGCTGGGAAATGTCTCAAAAATCATTAAAGCAATTGATTAGCCAGGTGCACTTTGCAATGGCGCAACAAGATATTCGATACTACTTAAACGGCATGTTGTTTGTTTTAGAGGGTCAGAGAATTATTGCTGTTGCAACAGATGGCCATCGTTTGGCATACAGTCACGTCGATCTTGATAAAACACCGTCTGGTAACGGTCAAAAACAAGAAGTGATTATTCCGCGAAAAACAATTCTTGAGTTACAACATCTATTGGAAGACTCAGAAGAAGCGGTGGTTGTTTCTTTAGCAAGCAATCAAGTTAAATTTAATTTTGGCGATGTTGAGCTTTTATCAAAACTTGTTGAAGGAAAATTCCCTGATTTTCAGAGGGTGATTCCAAAAGGCCAGAACAATAAGTTGGTGGTTAGTCGCGATGCGCTTCAAGCCTCTTTACAAAGAGCGGCCATCTTAACAACCGATAAATTCAAAGGCGTGCGCTGCATTCTTTCAGATAACTGTTTAACCATTCAATCAACAAATGCAGAACAAGAAGAGGCCCAAGAAGATATTGAAACAGAGTACAGCGGCGACAAAATTGATATTGGATTTAACGTGTCTTATTTGTTAGATGTTCTTGCCAATCTAAAAAATGAATCAATTCAAATTTGTTTGGGTGACTCCAACAGCAGCGCAGTGATCACCCTTCCAGAGCAAGAAGGTTTCAAATACGTCGTAATGCCAATGCGCATTTAATAGAGTTACTAGAAAAGAATAACCAATGACTGTTGAAGTAAAAATACCAGAACAATATGGTGCGTCTTCCATTCAAATTTTAGAAGGATTAGAGGCAGTAAGAAAAAGACCGGGGATGTACATCGGAGACACTTCGGACGGAACCGGCTTACACCATTTAGTTTTTGAGGTTCTTGACAACTCAATTGACGAAGCCTTGGCTGGGCACTGTTCAGAAATAACCGTAACGATCCACACAGACAACTCAATATCAGTCATTGATAACGGGCGCGGCGTACCAACGGGCATTAAATACGACGACAAGCACGACCCAAAGAGAAGCGCTGCTGAAATCGTGATGACTGAATTGCACGCCGGCGGTAAGTTTGATCAAAACAGCTACAAAGTTTCTGGTGGCCTTCATGGTGTGGGCGTGAGTTGTGTGAATGCACTTTCAAAGTGGTTGCGTCTGACGGTTAAGCGCGACGGTAAAGTTCATTTCATGGAGTTTGCGCGCGGCGTCGCTCAAAATCGCGAATTAATTGAAGACTCTGGCAGCATGACCTCACCAATTAAGGTCATTGGTGAAACAGACAAGCGCGGCACAGAAGTTCACTTTTTGGCCGACGTAGAAATCTTTACCAATGTTGAATACCACTATGAAATTCTTTCAAAGCGAATCAGAGAGCTGTCATTCTTAAATAACGGCGTTCATATTCGCTTGATCGATCAAAGGTCTGGCAAAGAAGAGAACTTTGCTTTTTCAGGCGGGGTTAAGGGCTTCGTTGAATACATCAACAAGAGCAAAACCGTTCTACACGGCAACATTTTCTACGCTGAAGGCGAAAGACCATCAGACTTGGGCGGAACAATCACGGCCGAGGTTGCAATGCAGTGGAATGATGGTTTTAACGAACAAGTTCTTTGTTTTACCAACAACATACCCCAACGCGATGGCGGCACACACTTAACCGGCCTGCGAGCAGGCATGACGCGCGTTATCAATAAATATATTGACGAACATGAGTTGGCCAAGAAGGCCAAGGTTGAAATTACTGGTGATGATATGCGTGAAGGCCTGACTTGCGTTCTTTCGGTCAAGGTTCCTGAGCCAAAGTTTTCAAGCCAAACAAAAGATAAGCTGGTATCGAGCGAGGTCCGCGGACCCGTAGAAGAAATTGTGAGTAGTTTGTTGACAGATTATTTACAAGAAAACCCACAAGACGCCAAAATCATTTGCGCCAAAATCATTGAGGCCGCAAGAGCAAGAGAGGCCGCGCGTAAGGCGCGCGACATGACTCGTCGCAAAGGTCTCTTGGACGGCTTGGGCCTCCCCGGCAAACTTGCTGACTGCCAGGAAAAAGACCCAGCCAATTCTGAATTGTTTATCGTCGAGGGCGACTCCGCGGGCGGCTCTGCTAAGCAGGGGCGCGACAGAAAATTCCAGGCCATCTTGCCGCTCAAGGGAAAAATTCTTAACGTTGAAAAAGCGCGCTTTGACAAAATGTTAGCCAGCCAAGAGGTTGTTACATTGATCACGGCTTTGGGCACCGGCATAGGCAAGGAAGAGTACAACGCAGACAAGCTGCGCTATCACCGCATCATCATCATGACCGACGCGGACGTTGACGGTAGCCACATCAGAACATTGTTGTTGACCTTCTTCTATCGTCAAATGCCCGAGCTAATTGAGCGCGGCCACATTTACATCGCACAACCCCCTCTTTATAAGGTCAAGCAAGGCAAGAACGAGCAATACATCAAAGATGATGTTGCATTAAATGCTTATTTGCTTAACTTAGCCCTGCAGGGGGCAAGCGTTTCATTAGCCGACGGTTCTTTAATCGATAACGACCGCTTGGTTAAGCTGTCGTCTGATTATCAAACTATTCAAAGCGTTGTTGATCGTCTATCAAGAACCATGGATGAGGGCGCGTTAAGGGCCATAGCCAATGGCGTTCGTTTAAATCTAGATACAGAGGCGGAAGCCGCCAAATCTGCAGAGAGCCTTAACAATTACTTTGCAAACTCTCATGAGCGCATTGCTAAGCCACAAATCATTGTGCAAAAAGACGAGCGCACAGAGCGTTATCGCCTGTTGCTTTCAAGAAAAATTCACGGCAACACAAAACTATCTTTGATTGATTCTGACTTTGTGCATGGCGCCGATTATGATTCTTTAGAAAAAGCATCGGCCGCCTTAACAAATGTATTGGGCGCCGGGGCAACAGTTAAGCGTGGCGACCCGGATAAAACCGCTAAAGAAGCAAACGTTAAAGATTTCCGCGAGGCCATGGAGTGGTTGCTATCAGAGGCTGAAAGGGGTGTAAGTCGTCAACGTTACAAGGGTCTTGGTGAAATGAATCCCGGCCAGCTTTGGGAAACAACGATGGACACCAACACAAGAACCTTGTTAAGGGTTCAAATCGAAGATGCCATTGCTGCAGACCAAGTATTCACAACATTGATGGGGGATGAGGTTGAGCCGCGCCGCGCCTTCATTGAGTCCAACGCCCTGATTGCAAGAAACATTGATGTCTAAAAAGGCGGTAAGTGACAAATTGGTTGTGGTTCGTGAGTCTGGTGTTCACGGTAAGGGCGTTTTCGCAAAACGCGACATTCCAAAAGGCACCAAGATCATTGAATACACTGGCGAGAGAATCAGCTGGAAAGAGGCCGTCAAGCGCCACCCACATGATCCATCGCAACCACACCATACCTTTTATTTTGGTTTAGAGGATGGCTCAACCATCGATGCCAAACATGGTGGTAACGCTGCGATGTGGGCAAACCATTCTTGTAAACCAAACTGTGAAGCCCTAGAAGAAGACTTTGGTAAAACCACTAAAGTTTTCTTGTATGCAAAAAAAGACATTGATGCCGGCGATGAGCTTTTTTATGACTATGGTTTGGTTGTTGAGGGTAAGCAAACAAAAAAACTAAAAAAAGAATATGAATGTCGTTGCGGCCAAAAAAAGTGTCGCAAAACCATGCTGGCAAAAAAACAATAAGCAATATGTTCATTAGCATTCAAGAGCTTGAGGCGGCCATTAATTTTTGGCGTGAGCAATCGCCTTCACGCGGAGAGGCTCTGCAGCTCTGCCCTCAAGCAGCCGCTTTAGCAAAACCATACGCAATGATGATCATTCAATACTCTCAGAGGGTTCCTCTGGATGGATTAAGTGACTCTGCACAAGCAGCTTGGAAAGAATATCTCTCGCGCAAAGGTTAATGATGAGTAACCACCCCACATTTGATTACATCGTTGTTGGCGCGGGAAGTGCTGGCTGCGTTTTAGCCAACAGGCTTTCATCAGACCCTCGTTACAATGTTTTGCTAATTGATGCGGGAAGCAAAGATGATTATCTTTGGATTCACATACCAGTTGGTTATTTGTATTGCATCAATAATCCCAAAACCGATTGGATGTTTAAAACCAAGCCCCAATCCGGCCTTAATGATCGTAGCCTCATTTATCCACGCGGAAAGGTGCTGGGCGGCTCTTCATCGATTAATGGAATGATCTACATGCGCGGCCAGGCCGAAGATTATGATCAATGGGCGCGCGAAATAGGCGACCCATCTTGGTCGTGGAGCCAGGTTTTGCCTTATTTTAAAAAGATGGAAGACTATCATTCTGGCGCCTCTGAATTTCACGGCATCGGTGGCGAGTGGCGGGTTGATCGTCAGCGTTTGAAATGGAAGGTGTTGGATGTTTTCAGGGGAGCTGCCGAGCAAGCGGGCGTTCCCCCTGTGAACGACTTTAATTGCGGAAACAATTTCGGCTCTTCATATTTTGACGTTTCTCAGAAAAATGGCTGGCGCTTGAATGCCTCTCAGGCCTTCATCAGGCCCATAAGAAATCGCAAGAACCTCACTGTTCTTACTGGCGCATGCATTGATCATTTGGTGATCAATGATTCACGTTGCGAAGGCATTTCCTTTTCATACGATGGGCAGCAACAAATTGCGATAGCAGAAAAAGAAGTTCTTCTGTCTGCCGGATCAATTGGTTCGGTACAAATTCTTGAGCGCTCGGGTGTGGGCGATGAAAAGAGATTGCAGGCCTTGAGCATCCCAGTTATTAAACACTTGCCTGGCGTTGGCGAAAATCTTCAGGACCATCTACAAATCAGATTGGTTTATAAGGTAAGTGACTTAAAAACACTGAACATGTTGGCGTCTCGCTGGTGGGGCAAGCTATTAATTGGCCTTCAATATGTTTTAACCAGAAGCGGCCCAATGTCGATGGCGCCCTCTCAGCTGGGGGCTTTTGCGCACTCATCCTCAGCCCATGCTCGGCCAAACATTCAATATCACGTACAACCCCTATCTCTTGATAAGTTTGGCGACCCACTTCATTCTTTTAATGCATTCACGGCAAGCGTTTGCAATTTACGCCCAAGCTCAAGGGGCAGCGTTCACATCACCTCTAAAGAGCTGAATGAGGCGCCCGCAATCAACCCCAATTACTTAGCCTCCATCGAAGATAAACAAGTTGCGCTAGACGCACTTCGCTTTACAAGAACCATCATGCAGCAAAAGGCCTTTAATGAATTTGATGTCGAAGAGTTTCGGCCAGGCCCCTCATTTAATACAGATGAAGAGTTGTTAAAACAAATCGGAGAAATTGCCACAACAATTTTCCATCCTGTTGGCACATGCAAAATGGGAAAGCCTGATGACCCCATGGCAGTTGTTGATTCTGAGTTACGTGTGATTGGACTGCAAGGTTTGCGAGTCGTTGATGCAAGTGTTATGCCAACCATTACCTCTGGCAATACTGCTGCGCCGACGATGATGATTGCACAAAAAATAGCTGACAAAATTTTGGCTGACAACGAATAATGGAATTTGACTTTTTCCATTGGACGGCCCTGCTGTTATTTATTGCTGCCTTTGGCGCTGGTTTTGTGGATTCGGTTGCTGGCGGCGGCGGCTTGATACAGGTTCCCGCTTTATTTGCCATCTACCCAAATGCAAATCCTGCAACTTTATTGGGGACAAACAAGCTTGGATCAATTGGCGGAACATTAATTGCTGCTAAAAGATATCTAAAAGTTGTTAAATTACCATATTTCATTGTAATTCCTGCGATTGTGGCGGCATTCATCGGTTCATTTTCTGGCGCAGCCGTCGTTAAAAACATGCCCGCTGATGTATTTCGAGTATTACTCCCCATTATTTTGATTGCTTTATTGGTGTACACCATCAAACAGCCATCCATGGGAATAGCTCATGCACCGGTTGTTGATGGAAGAAAAAAAATAGTGCACGCCCTGCTCCTCGGCGGTACCGTTGGCTTTTATGATGGCTTCTTTGGCCCAGGAACTGGCAGTTTTTTGTTGATAGGCTTTATCCGAATCTTTGGCTTTGACTTCTTGCATGCATCAGCCGCAACCAAATTGGTCAATGTAGCAACGAATTTTGCCGCCATTTTGCTGTTCGCCTCATTTGGCCACATTGCATGGCAAATTGGTTTTGCCATGATGGGCCTTAATATTGCTGGAAGTATCCTTGGGTCTCATTACGCCATGCGCCACGGAAATACCTTTATTAGAAAAGTCTTCGTTGGGGTTGTTGCGGCACTGATTCTAAAGACTGTGTTTGATGCTTTGCGTTATTTCGAGATAATCGCTTAGGCACCCAAAACGTTTCACGTGAAACATTCACATTTTGGCAAAACGATTGAATCAAACAAGTTGGGGTGATATCATCGCCGCCCTAAGCAAGGTTTTTTATGGACTTTTCAATTAAATATGATGTGATAGTGATTGGCGGCGGTCATGCTGGCTCAGAGGCCGCTTTGGCCTCGGCCAGAATGGGTTGTCGCACCCTGCTTTTGACTCACAGCATAGAGACCTTGGGCGCAATGAGTTGCAACCCCTCAATTGGTGGAATTGGAAAAGGCCACCTGGTTAAAGAGATTGACGCTCTTGGTGGCGCAATGGCCGAAGTAACTGATTTGGCCGGAATACAGTTCAGGATATTAAATTCTAGCAAAGGCCCCGCCGTTCGAGCCACCAGGGCTCAGGCAGACCGCGCCCTATACAAGACCGCCATGCGCAGCAAGTTAGAAAATCAAGAAAACTTGACGATTTTCCAGGCGGCGGTTGATGATTTGATTGTTCGCGATGATCAAGTGTGTGGTGCAACAACTCAATTGGGCTTGAGCTTTTATGCATCCCAAGTTGTTTTAACTGCCGGAACCTTTTTGGATGGAAAAATACACGTTGGTTTAGATAATCACTCAGGTGGCCGCGCAGGAGATCCTGCAGCAATAAGACTCTCTTCCAGATTAAAAGAGTTAAAGCTGCCGCAGGGACGCCTAAAGACAGGTACTCCTCCCAGAATTGATGGGCGCACCATTAACTTTTCTGTGATGCAGGAGCAGCCGGGTGATTTAGATCCTTTGCCGGTTTTCTCTTATTTGGGGCGACCAGAATTCCATCCGAAGCAGCTCCCCTGTTGGATCAGTCATACCAATGAAAAAACTCACGAGATTATTCGCGGTGGACTTGATCGCTCCCCAATGTATGCGGGAGTGATTGAGGGTGTTGGCCCAAGATATTGTCCCTCCATTGAAGACAAGATACATCGATTTGCTGGTAAGAACAGCCATCAAATATTCTTAGAGCCTGAGGGTTTAACAACCCATGAGTTCTATCCAAACGGTATTTCAACAAGCCTTCCATTCGATGTTCAATGGAATTTGGTGAGAAGCATTCGCGGTCTTGAGAATGCCATGATTGTTCGCCCTGGTTACGCCATCGAATATGACTACTATGATCCAAGAGGCTTAAAACCAAGCTTAGAAACTAAAGCAATTAGGGGCCTGTTCTTCGCTGGCCAAATCAATGGCACAACCGGATATGAAGAGGCCGCCGCACAGGGTTTGTTGGCTGGCATTAATGCTGGATTGAGCGCTAAAGGCAAGGATGCGTGGTACCCAAGGCGCGACCAGGCCTATTTGGGGGTTTTGGTCGATGATTTAATTGCCAAGGGTGTCCAAGAGCCCTATCGAATGTTCACAAGTCGCGCCGAATATCGTTTAAGCCTAAGGGAAGACAATGCCGATGTTAGATTGACCGAGCAGGGCCGCGAGTTGGGATTGGTGGATGACCGTCGTTGGGAGCTCTTCTGTAAAAAACAAGAGGCTGTTTCACGTGAAACACAGCGACTTAAATCAACCTGGGTTAGCCCAAAGCTGATTAATCCTGCAGAGTCAGAGTTTTTGCTTGGTCAGGTCATTGCCCACGAATACAGCTTGGCTGAGCTATTAAAGCGGCCTGGAATCACCTACGAAAACCTCACAACATCATTTGATGGACGATGGTCTGCAGAGCCACTTGATCAAGATGTTGTTTTGAGAGATCAAATTGCCGAGCAGGTTGAGATTGCTATTAAATACCAAGGCTATATCGATAGACAGGCGGCAGAAATTGCCCGCCATGCCTATCATGAAGAAATGACCCTGCCACCAGATATCAACTATTCAAAGGTTTTGGGTTTATCGATGGAGGTTCAGCAAAAGCTCAACCTCCATAAGCCGGACACCCTGGGTCAGGCCTCAAGGGTCTCTGGAGTAACGCCAGCGGCCATTTCTTTGCTCTTGATCCACTTAAAAAAGGGTTTAGGTCGACGACCAAGCGCTGATTAATGGAAAAAGATTCACAAGAGGCTCTGCTTAGACAATTAAGCGATGGTGTTCGGGGCCTTCATTTGAGCCTTTCTGCGGAAACTATTCAGCGTTTATTGGACTATTTAATCGAATTTCAGCGGTGGAATAAAACCCATAATTTATCCTCAATTCATGATTTAAATCAGTCGGTTACATTGCACTTATTAGATTCTCTGGCTGTACTCCCGTATTTAGATAAATACATTGACCGCCCACCAAAATCCGAAGAAGTTTTTACTCTAGCCGACCTTGGGTCAGGCGGAGGCCTTCCAGGAATTCCTCTGGCCATTTGCCGCCCCGCATGGAAAATTCATTTGATGGAGGCGGTTCAGAAAAAAGCAGTCTTTTTGCAACACATAGTGACCAAGTTGAATTTAGATAATGTAAAGGTACACGGCACTAGAATCGAGGATGCTGCTCCGGGGCTGGCATCGTCAGTAAGCTGTTGTATTTCAAGGGCTTTTTCAGAATTTGGAAAGTTCATAGCATTGTCAGAGCCCATGCTCAAAAAAGATGGCTTATTGTGGGCCATGAAGGCCCGGGCCCTAGACGATGACTTAAAAACCATCCCGAATACATGGAAGATTCAAAACGATTATTTGTTCAGCGTCCCCGGGCTTGATGCTGAAAGAAGGCTCTATGCGTTGGCTCGCGTGAGAGAATTGAAAGCTTAATTAAAAGAAGACATTTATGGCAAAAATATTTTGTGTGGCAAACCAAAAGGGCGGCGTTGGCAAAACCACCACCACGGTTAATTTGGCAGCAAGCTTGGCAGCACAAAAACAACGCGTCTTGGTCGTTGACCTTGATCCGCAGGGCAATGCCAGCATGGGTTCAGGCATAGATAAGATGGGCTTGAAGCAAAGTGTTTACCACGTGTTAATTGGCATGTCCGATGCTTTAGCTGCAATAGTTAAATCGGAGTCCGGTGGCTATGATGTTCTTCCAGCAAATCGAGAGCTTGCTGGTGCCGAAGTTGAATTAGTTGAGCTTGATCTGCGTGAAGAAAGACTAAAAAACGCCCTGGCCCCAGTCCTCAATGATTATGACTTTATCTTGATTGATTGCCCCCCTGCACTTTCATTACTAACCCTGAACGGCCTGTGTGCAGCCAATGGTGTGATTGTGCCAATGCAATGCGAATACTTCGCCCTGGAAGGTTTATCGGACTTGGTTAACACCATCAAACAAGTGCATGCCAATCTCAACCCAGACTTAACCATCATTGGTTTGTTGCGGGTGATGTTTGATCCAAGAACAACCTTGCAGCAGCAAGTTTCTGACCAGTTGGTGGATCACTTCGGTGATAAAGTTTTTAACACCATCATTCCAAGAAATGTGCGCTTGGCTGAGGCGCCTTCATATGGCATGCCAGGAGTGACATTTGATAAAGCCTCGCGAGGCGCGCAGTCTTACATGCAATTTGGCACAGAAATGATTCAGCGTATAAAAACAATGTAATGGATAAGAAAAGAATATGACAACAATCAAAAAAAAGGGACTGGGCCGCGGTCTAGAAGCACTCTTAGGCGCTAACGATAAGAGCGGCACCAGTGCGGGTGTTGCAACCCTTCAGCTCAGCCAATTGCAGGCC
>CAMBJN010000008.1 GCA_945867755.1 Polynucleobacter meluiroseus | reverse complement strand
TGAGTGACGGCAATGCCAGCGAAGTCTTGCCACCCGAGAGCGGTGAAGCCGCATTGAAGTCTGGCGACTTAGTCATCACTGGCATGACTGGTGCTGCAAAAGCTGGCGCTGCAAGACCGGCTGGCCCACGACTATTCTGAAAATAAGCGTTTCATGACTTTGATCAAAACTCATCAGCTGGTTAAGTCCTATGGGATTGGCGAGCAAATAGTGCATGCTCTTGATGGGGTATCTGTCAGCATTGATCAGGGTGAGTTTGTGGCAATTGTAGGAGCTTCAGGCTCTGGCAAGTCAACGTTCATGAACATGATTGGCTGTTTAGATCAGCCAAGCAGTGGTTCTTATGATTTGGGCGGAGAAGATGTTGCCAATATGTCCAGTGACGAATTAGCTGATTTGCGCAATCGTCGCATTGGTTTTATTTTTCAGCAATTTAATCTATTGGCAAGAACTTCAGCGCTTGAAAACGTTGCCTTGCCTTTGTTATACGCCAGAGTCGGCCCTCTTGCAGGGCTGAGTAAAGAAGAGCGTTATGAGCATGCTAAGCTACGTTTAGAGCAAGTGGGTTTGGGTGATCGTTTACAGAACACACCTTCACAATTATCTGGAGGGCAACAGCAACGTGTGGCTATTGCCAGAGCATTGGCCAATGATCCAGATTTGATTTTGGCTGATGAGCCTACTGGTGCCTTGGATTCTAAAACAAGTGCGGAGGTGATGGCGCTCTTAACGCAACTCAATCAGCAAGGGATGACCGTGGTGGTCGTCACGCATGAGCCAGATGTCGCTGCTTATGCATCGCGCACGATCACTTTCAAAGATGGCAGGATCATTGATGACAGTCCTAACAAAAAAATTAGTTCGCTTGGAGGTCTATCTTGAATTTATCCATCGCTCTCCAAGCGCTCAAGGTCAATAAATTACGCTCAGGACTAACGATGCTGGGCATCATCATCGGTGTGGCAGCCGTGATTGTGATGATCGCTGTAGGCAGTGGTGCTCAATCTCGTGTTAAAGAGCAAATTGCTGGTTTGGGCTCAAACCTCATGATCCTGTGGGCGGGGTCTGTAACCACCGCAGGAGTGAGGGGCGGTACAGGTACGGCTCAAACATTGGTCGAAGATGATGCATGGGCTGTGATGCGTGAGATTGCAGAGGTTCAAGTGGCTGCTCCAACTCAAAGGGGCAGTGGTCAAATCGTTTGGGGCAATTCGAATTGGTTAGCCTCGATTGTAGGCACCACACCAGAGTATTTTGAAGCCCGTGATTGGGGTCTGATCAGTGGCCGCTTGTTTGAAGCCGGTGAAATGTCTGGCGCTGGCAAGGTCGCCATCATTGGTCAAACGGTGTCCAGAGAATTGTTTGGTGACAGTGACCCAGTCGATCAAATTATTCGCGTGCGGGGCGTGCCTTTCACGGTGATTGGTTTGTTGGAGCGCAAAGGCCAAAGCATGATGGGGCAAGATCAAGACGATATCGTCATCATTCCCTTGACCACCGCGCGCAATAAAATTTTTGGTGCTTTACAAGGACGGATTGGTCGAGTGAGTTCTATCTTTATTAAAACCAAAGATGGCGCCGATATGAAAGAGGCGGAAGATAAAGTCAGAGAGTTGCTGCGTCAGCGTCATCGATTGACAGGTAATACCCCCGATGACTTTTCTTTGCGTAATTTGACAGAAATACTTCAAGCCCAAGAAGCTGCCAGCAAAGTCATGGCCATTCTTTTGGCTGCAGTTGCTTCAGTCAGTTTATTGGTGGGTGGCATTGGCATCATGAATATCATGCTGGTGTCTGTGACTGAAAGAACCCGAGAAATCGGTTTGCGTTTAGCTGTTGGTGCCAGAGGTAAAGATATTCTGTCGCAATTCTTGGTCGAGGCCATCACACTCTCAACCATTGGTGGTGTATTGGGAATTCTTCTAGGGGGCTTAGGAACTTGGTTGGTTGCTGAACTGGCCGCTTGGCCTGTACAACTCTCAGTCTTATCGATTGTTTTAGCAGTGGGTTTTTCCGCGGTGATCGGTATTTTCTTTGGCTACTATCCCGCTCGTAAGGCGTCGTCGATGCAGCCAATACAGGCGTTGAGGTACGAGTAAGTCTGTTAATCAAAGATCTTTGTGGCAGATTTATTGTTTATCATCACCCCATGGATATTTATTTAATTCTTAAAGCGGTCATTCTTGGTTTGGTAGAGGGTTTTACTGAGTTTTTGCCCATCTCTTCTACCGGTCACTTAATCTTGGTTGCTGACTTGTTGGATTTCAATGACGAAAAAAGTAAGGCTTTTAATGTCATCATTCAGTTTGGTGCGATTTTGGCGGTGTGTTGGGAGTATCGTCAAAAACTCATCAGCGTGGTCACCGGTATTACTTCAAGAAGAGCATCCCAGCGCTTTGCTATGAATGTCATCATCGCCACAATTCCAGCCATTGTGTTGGCTCTGTTGTTTGGTGAATATATTAAAAGTGTTTTGTTTTCTCCGATTCCTGTGGCCACAGCTCTTATTGTGGGCGGCTTCATTATTTTTTGGGCTGAGGCTCGTCAAAAGAAGCTAGAGTCTGAAGTCGGTAATGGTGTATTGATTTCTCGAGACATTGACAGTGTGGATGATCTCAATTGGCGCGATGCTCTGAAAATTGGTTTGGCGCAGTGTGCTGCCCTGATTCCAGGAACTTCTCGTTCGGGAGCGACGATCATTGGCGGCATGTTATTTGGTTTACCAAGAAAAGTTGCCACTGAATTTTCTTTCTTCTTGGCTATTCCAGTGATTGCAGGTGCAACACTGTATGAACTTATCAAGTTGCGTCATGTTTTGGGTGATGCTTCATGGAGCACCTTCGGGCCTGTTTTAGGAATTGGCTTCGTAGTCTCTTTTGTATCTGCGTTTGTTTGTATTCGTTGGTTGATACGTTATGTAGCAACCCATGACTTCAGGATTTTTGCCTGGTACCGAATTATTTTTGGAGTTTTAGTGTTACTGACTGCTTGGACGGGTGTTGTGCAGTGGTCACACTGATCATACGGGTAGGCTAGAGCTAAGCTGAGCTTGATTGTGAATCCTTGATATTTCATGGACATAACATAGAGTGAATGGATCCTGAAATAGCTCAGCAGATATAAAATATCAGATATGTCAGAAAAAAATTCAGCATCTTCACGATTACACAAATCCTTTGAGCAAGCCAAACAAGAGTTGCCTGAGGATTCTGAGCATTACTTGCACCGCATTAAGTCGTTTGTTTTGCGCACAGGACGATTAACCGCTGGTCAAGCGCGTGCAATTGAGACCTTGGGACCTCAATTTTTATTACCTTTTACTAATGCGATTAATTGGGATAAAAACTTTCAATTGAACACTACTCAAACCAGTGGCTCAAATCAAAGGCTTCGACCAAAAATACTTGAAATAGGTTTTGGCATGGGTGAGACCACAGCCAAGATCGCTGCGGCAAGACCTTCTGATGATTTTCTGGCCATAGAGGTTCATGAACCAGGGGTGGGAGCATTACTTAAGTTAATAGGTGAGCAAGGGCTTACTAATTTGAGACTCATACGCCACGATGCGGTGGAAGTTTTTGAAAGCATGATTCCAGAATCTTTTTTAGATGGTGTGCATATCTACTTCCCCGACCCATGGCACAAAAAACGCCACAACAAACGACGTTTGATTCAGCCAGAGTTTGTCTCACTATTAAGTAGCAGAATTAAATCAGGTGGCTATTGGCACTTAGCAACCGATTGGCAAGAGTATGCCGAGCAAATGATGGAGGTTTTATCTGCGCAACCTTCTTTGATAAATACAGGTAGCTTGCCGGATGGGTTCGCAGAACGTCCGAGTTATCGTCCAGTCACTAAGTTTGAGAATCGAGGCATTCGCCTTGGACATGGAGTGTGGGATTTGGTGTTTAAAAAGCTCTGAACTGAGCCCTGTACTAAAGCCCTAAGCAAACATACTTCATCTCTAAGTACTCATCCATTCCCCAAACACTACCTTCTCTACCAAGACCTGATTGTTTAACGCCTCCAAAAGGCGCCACTTCATTTGAGATCGTGCCGGTGTTAACGCCGACCATACCAAATTCCAAAGCTTCAGCAACTCTCCAAATACGACTGATGTCTTTGCTATAGAAATACGAAGCCAAGCCATACTGGCTGTCATTGGCCATCTGTATCACTTCTGATTCAGATGTGAACGGAATCACTGCAGCCACAGGGCCAAAGGTTTCTTCTTCAGTGATCAACATTCCTTTTTTAACACCCGCTAAAACAGTCGGCTCATAAAAAGTGCCTCCCAAAGCGTGGCGCTTGCCACCAGTCATCAGGCGTGCGCCTTTGGCAACAGCATCTTGAACGTGTTGCTCAACTTTAAGAATGGCCTGTTGATCAATTAATGGGCCTAATTGAACGCCTTTTTCTAATCCTGGGCCAATGACCAGGCGCTTGCTGGCTTGAGCGAGCTTCTCGACAAATGCATCATACAAGCTCTCATGAACATAAAAACGATTGGTGCAAACGCAGGTTTGGCCGGCATTGCGGTATTTGGATTGCATCGCGCCACTGACAGCAGCATCCAAATCAGCATCTTCAAAAACGATGAAAGGGGCATGACCACCCAGTTCAAGCGCCACCTTCTTAATAGTAGGGGCACATTGCTCCATCAGGATTCTGCCAACCGGGGTTGAGCCTGTGAAAGAAAGGTGGCGAACCAAAGGAGAGTCGCAAAGTACCTTGCCAATCTCAATCGAGTTCTTAGCATCCGCCGTTACGATATTGATGACACCATCTGGGATCCCAGCTTCTTTGGCCAGTTCAGCTAAGGCCAGGGCTGACAAAGGTGTTTGCTCAGCTGGTTTGATAACGATCGTGCAACCAGCAGCAATCGCTGGGGCGACTTTTCTGGTGATCATGGCCAGAGGGAAGTTCCACGGGGTAATGGAAACACAAACTCCGATGGCCTGTTTTAGCACCATCATGCGTTTATCAGACCAAGGGCTGGCAGGAATCGCCCCCATCACACGTTTGGCCTCTTCGGCAAACCACTCAATAAAAGAAGCGGCGTAGGTGACTTCGCCTTTGGCCTCCATCAATACTTTACCTTGCTCTTCAGTCATCAGGCGGGCTAAACGGTCAGCATCTCGGTTCATGAGCTCAAACCAACGCCTTAATAGCTGAGCTCTGTCTTTGCCAGTCCTGGCTTTCCAGGCAGGAAGCGCTGCGTGAGCCTTATCAACTGCTAGCAAAGCATCTGCTGGGGTCATATTAGGGACCTGAGCAATGATTTCTTGGGTAGCTGGATTGTTTACTTCAAAGAATTGGTTTGTTTTAGTTGTCGTGGTTGTCATAAGGTTTGATTTTGCCCTAACTTGTTAAGTCCTTCTTTATCTACTGAATCATTGCTTCATCAAGAGGCTCTGATTCAATCAGAAGTATCTCAGTTTAGGATGGCCCTTTAGAGATAATCAAAAGATAAGTTAAAACCCTAATATTTCATGATTCCTGAATCAATCTATGGTTTTTAATGAAAAAAAACCACTAAATGTAGTTTTTTCAGATTATAAAATTAGTGCTTACTAACATAAAATTTACCCTTATCGGTCAATGGTTCACCCATCTTATCCACAGGGAGTATGATTCTTTATACAGTCTTTTAATAACTAAAAATAGTGTAAATAAATTTCTTTATGCTTGACAGTGTATATAACCTTTCCTAATATGCATCAACTCAAAGAGATGTTGCGGTGCACAAATTTCAACGCTTTAGTTTGAATCAGTGAGCAGAACACTTTTTAAGAAGGTAAAAATGAATACAAATACTTTGAAGATGGTTATCACAGGCATACAGGACAGAGCCAGCTCTGCGCCTGTTAACTTGCTGCCTATTGTCAAAGCTAAGATGAGGAGCGTGATGAGCTCCTTGGGTATTCTGGCCTCCTTTATTGTATTAGCCATGTGGATGAGCCAGCCCTTGCGTGTTGAATTAGCTTCTTGGCTGATCCCAGGCGAGGTTTACAAAATATTCCAAGATGGTTTTGAACCTGTTCCATCCGTAGCACCTCAGGCTGCCAAGATTTCAACAAGCTTGGTGGATACGAATGCGGTAGACCCAAAAATTCTCAAGTCAGGTGCCGAGCGTCAGGCCGTCGCTTCATATATATCCAATAAATACAAGATTGCCCACTCAGCCAGCTTAGATTTTGTTGATAAGGCCATGGTAGTGAGTCGTGAGGTGGGTTTAGACCCAACTCTCATCTTGGCCGTTACGGCTGTTGAGTCAAGTTTTAATCCTTTGGCTGAGAGCAAAAAGGGCGCCCAGGGACTGATGCAGGTCATGACCAGGGTTCACGTAGAAAAGTTCCAGCTATTTGGCGGACATGAAGCTGCCCTAGATCCAGATGCCAATATGCGCGTGGGTTCTTTGATTCTTCGTGAATACATTGCAAAAGGTGGTTCTTTAAACGCAGGATTGCGCTTGTATGTTGGCGCCTCATCCATCTTTATCAATGATGGTGGTTATGGTGAAAAGGTATTAGCTGAAAGAGGTCGCTTAAGAAATGCTGCAGCTTTGAGAGTTGCCAGCTTAGGCCAAAGTATTTATTAATTCTCTTCGACTGAGGCTCAGCTTAGGTTTAGTTCAGGGCAATCACCTAGCGTGACATCTCGTGCGGTCTGAGTTGCTGTGCCAACTTATCTAGAACGCCATTCACATATTTGTGGCCATCCGTACCACCAAATACCTTAGCAAGTTCTACAGCTTCATTAATCGCCACCTTGAACGGCACACTGATATCTTCGGCTAATTCAAATGCAGCAATGAGAAGGGCGCCATACTCAACAGGGGATAATTCTTCCATGGGGCGATCAATGTGTTGTTTGATGTGATTCTCAAGGGTGTCGTAATGGTTTACGACCCCAGAGAACAAATGATCAAATAATTCTTTTTGGGCTTTTTTAAAGCCAGGATCTTCACCCAGTTGTTTGGCAATGGTGGCGTAGTCTGAAAAACCACCAGCTGCTTTGATCACCAACCATTGATAAACACCTTGCAATGCATATTCACGAGCACGACGGCGTGGTGTCAAAGAGCGCTTCACCGTCACAGATGAAATTGGCCTGCTCAGTTGTTGGGGATCAAAATTCATAAACTGCCAAATGGCTTTCTTGAGTATTATTTTCTAGGGTGTTGATCAGTCTTCTTCAACTTCATCATCTGGTGTCAAGCCAATCGATAGATTGGCCATTTCAACAGCAGTGCGAGCACAGTCACGACCTTTTTCAAGAACACGCGCTTGAGCTTGTGCATCTGTATCACAAGTAAGAACACCGTTTGCAATCGGAATACCGTAATCAAGAACAACGCGTGATATGCCAGCACCTGACTCATTGGAGACAAGTTCAAAGTGATAAGTTTCGCCACGAATCACTGCACCTAAAGCAATCAACGCATCAAACTCGCCACTCTCAGTGAGTTTTTGAAGGGCCAAAGGAATTTCTAAGGCACCAGGAACAGTCGTGATCACGATGTCAGGCTCAGCAACACCTAAAGCCAATAATTCTTTGACGCAAGCTTCTGTCAAAGCTTCGCAAATAGGTGCATTGAAGCGGGCTTGCACAATGCCAATGCAAAGATCTTGACCGTTTAAGTCTGCTTCAATTCGATCAATGTTAGATAGTGACATAGGAACCTTTGTGTGTGATGGTGATAAAACTAAAAATCGCTAAAACTAATTATGTTGCTTGATACGGTAAATGTCCGGTGACTTCTAAGTCGTAGCCGGCCATGGTTGGTAACTTACCAGGCTTGGCCAATAATTTCATTTTACGAATGCCCAAATCTTTCAAAATTTGAGCGCCAATACCGTAGGTTCTGAAATCAGTTTTTCTTAGAGGATTTAGCGGTGCAATGCCATCTAATTTACCTAACTGATTAAACCAAGCATCCGTGTTTACTGCAGAAGTACCAGCGCAATTCAACAAGACGATCGCACCAGCTTTGCTCTCGGCAATTGTTTTGATGGCTTGAGCCACAGGCCATGAGTGGCTGGCGGATTCTGTTTCGAGCAAATCAAGAATGGTGGCCGGTTCGTGAACGCGCACCAAGGTTTCTTGATTTGGATTGGGTTGACCTTTGACCAAAGCAAGGTGAGCACAACCCGTTGGACTGTCTTTGTAAGCGATGCCTTGTAAAGGTCCCCATGGAGTGTGAAATACGCGTGTGCCCTGGCGACTGATGATGCTTTCATTGCGGCTGCGGTAATGAATCAAATCAACAATGGTGCCAATCTTCAATTGATGCTCTTTGGCAAACTCAATCAAATCTGGCAGGCGAGCCATCTCGCCATCATCTTTCATGATTTCACAAATCACAGCTGCTGGACTGCATCCTGCAAGCTCAGCCAAATCACATCCAGCTTCAGTGTGGCCAGAGCGAACTAAAACACCACCAGCTTGAGCCATGAGAGGAAAAATATGACCAGGCATCACAATGTCGCGAGGTTTCGCTGTTGGAGAAACCGCCACTTTGACTGTGTGCGAGCGATCTGCAGCAGAAATACCAGTGGTCACTCCTTCAGCTGCTTCAATCGATACAGTGAAATTAGTACCCAGGGCTGCAGTGTTGTCACGCACCATCAAAGGTAAATTTAGTTGCTCGCAACGCTCGCGAGTCAAGGTCAAACAAATCAAGCCTCGACCATGCTTGGCCATGAAGTTAATGGTCTCAGGTGTGACATGATCAGCAGCTAGCACCAAGTCACCTTCGTTTTCACGATCTTCTTCATCGACTAAAACAACCATTTTGCCGGCACGCATGTCGGCAATGATTTCTTCAGTGGAGGCAAGGGAATAGGTTGTGCTTGGCATAGACCCGTGATTTTAAAGCTTTTTTGAGCCAAGGCCGAGTTTTTAGCTATCTTTTAGCTGATGCGCGAACCTTTTACTCGTTGAGGGCTCATTCAGACTTAATTGGAGCTCAGCATGCGCTCGACATAACGAGCAATCAAATCAACCTCTAGATTGACCAAAGAATCGGCCTTGAGGTATTGAAGGGTGGTGTTTTGAAGTGTGTGAGGGATGAGGTTGATGTGCATCAAGCACCCATCGTTGAGGTCTTCAACCTTGTTGACAGTCAGAGATGTGCCATTTACAACAATAGAACCTTTGTAAGCTAAGAACTTTGCTAAAGACTTGGGTGCTTTGATGACCAAATGCCATGAGCCTTCATTATTTTGTGGCCCATCGCTTTCAACTTGTTCGACTTGTTCAAAAAGAGTAACAGTACCCATGCCGTCCACATGACCGCTGACTAAATGACCACCCAGTCGATCATTGAGGCGCAATGATTTTTCAAGATTGATATGGCCTGGTTGATCAAGGCCTGCGGTTTTATCCAAAGACTCTGCAGAGATATCAACCGCAAAACGTGAGGCCGTCATAGAGATCACAGTCATGCATGCCCCCTGGAGTGCAATACTGTCACCCAATTGAACATCGCTCATATCAAGTTTTCCAGCATCGATGTGCAAACGAAAGCCATCACCCAGTTTTTCAACAGTGTCGATGTGTCCGATGGCTTGAATGATTCCTGTAAACATAAGTTTTTCTTTATAAGTTACTTTTTTCTAAGACGCAAGCGCAAGTCATTGCCAACAGAGGTGTGTTCAATAAAAGACCAATGATTGAGATCATCTAGTTCTGTCAGGGCTGGGAGGTTGGCCATGCTCATAGCATCACCAATTAATTTTGGCGCCATATAAATTAAGAGTTCATCAACGCAGCCTTCACGTATCAGTGAGCCATTGAGCTTAAAGCCCGCTTCAACATGCACTTCATTAATATGACATTTTTCTGCCAGGTAGGTGAATAAAGCAGATAAAT
Organism: Polynucleobacter meluiroseus; assembly: GCA_945867755.1. GTDB lineage: Bacteria > Pseudomonadota > Gammaproteobacteria > Burkholderiales > Burkholderiaceae > Polynucleobacter > Polynucleobacter meluiroseus_D. Next base: position 11,374 of record CAMBJN010000008.1, on the reverse strand, counting down.
CAACCTTGCCTTTTGGATTGGATGCATCGGCCATTTTTACCAAGGTGACATTCTTGGCTTTTAAAGCAGTTTCCATTTTGGCGAAGTGTGCATCATCCACTTGTCCACAAACAACGATGGTGTGACCCCCAGCAGTCTCATCCAAAATTTTTGCATTGAGCGGTACTTCTAAAAAAGAATCAATCAAGACCCGCATCGGCTGTCTTGCAGAAATATCTTTTGGATAAATGTCTCTGACATTTAATTGAGGGTCGTCTTCTTTGATTGTACCGATGCCAGTGAGTATGCAGCAGGCTCTGGCACGCCATTGATGACCGTCATGTCTTGCATCTGAACCAGTGATCCATTGGCTCACGCCATTGTGAAGGGCTGTCTTACCATCAAGGCTGGCAGCAATTTTCATGCGAACCCAAGGTTTCTTTTGTGTCATGCGATGCACAAAGCCAATATTTAATTCGGTGGCTTCTTGCTCTAATAATCCGCAACGAACATTAATTCCAGCCTGTCGTAATTGTTCAAGACCTTTGCCTGCCACCAAAGGATTTGGGTCTGGCATAGCTGCAATCACCAAGCCAACTTTCGCTGCAATTAATCGATCTGTACAAGGTGGTGTTTTGCCATGATGACAACAAGGTTCAAGGGTGACGTAAACGGTTGAGCCAGCAAGATCAAAACCTTTAGTCTGTGCATCTTTAAGAGCCATGATCTCTGCATGATCAAAGCCGGCTGCTTGCGTATGACCCAGGCCAATCACTTGCTTGTCTTTCACGATCACGCATCCCACCCTTGGATTGGGGTTGCTGATATAGATCGAGTGCTTGGCTTGCGCCAAAGCCATCGTCATATAGTCATGGTCTTCTTGGGTGTACATAGCTGATCTTGTGATCTGTTCTTGGTGTGTGGGTGTTATTTGATTAGATTCAATGATTCTATAGATGGATTCTACTTTAGAGGCAAATCTAGGGTTTTAGATACATTTTTGATGATCTTTACTGGGGTCGCAGATTCTCCATCTTCCACCAGGACCCAAAATCAGATGACGTTGCATTTCTGAATATGTCGCGTGCTGCCAAATGATGCGATTGGCAACAAACCCCCCATTGTTCAGTAGGGCAGCTTTCCCAGATTCAAAGCTGACATGCCTTGCTTTATTGGGCGCGCTCATATCAGTGAATTGTTGGCTGTCTTTCAGTGACTCATGAGCCACTTGAATGCGACCTTTTAAGTGGCCGCTTTGCAAAGGATATTGCTTGAGAGTTTTTAGTGGCTCCTCAGAAGAAAATGCGCCTTGAACAATTTCCCAGCCATAAGACCAATCCCTGAACTCAGAATCACCCAAGGGTTTTAAGGTGATAGTTTGGTCCATTTGTCTTGATAGTTGTCTTGCTAAATGCGCATCTTGAATGAATGCATGGCTGACTTCATCTAGTTGTGAGCGGGCTATTTGTTGGCCGTATAGATGGGCAGCGATTGCTGACATGGCCGCAAGCATGGAAAGACATATCAGTACTTCTATCAATGTAAAACCCATCTTTGTTGAAATGGTGGGAATAGGAGCTAGGATAGTCATGGCTTTTTCCATTCAAGACGGTGCACAGTTCTTTTATTTTTTGCGGATGTTGTTAAAGCCTTTTTTGAAGAAGAGGGCTTCTCTTTTGGAACATCCACTCTGATGATGCTTTGAAGTTTTGTCTGGCCATACTGATGAGCTGTCGTGGCAGTTAATTTGAGATGTTGACTACTGATCCCAGTTTTACTTCTGAAATTCTTTGGTCGAAAGGGCTCTACTTCTACCAAATGATCGACATCAAAACCTTCGGAGATTAATTTCTCTGCGCTGATTAACTTTTGCTCGCTTAATCTGAAATTCTCTAAATATGATTTTTCACTTCCTAATACCCTGATTTGGGTGACGGTCATATTGAGTATGGCTGCGATTGAAAGACTGGTTAGCAGAATAAAGCTCAACACACTGATCAAAATAAAGCCGGATGCATTGTTTAGAGATGTTTGCTCATTCATCTTCCTCTTATGGACTTGTGGCTGGGTGGCGCAATGCATAGATTTTTTGAAGTTCAAGTGAGTGACGTCCCTTATGAAGTTTTAAATGAATTTTTACGGCTTTAACTTGTTTCCAGTGAGGATTTCTTTTGCTGACCCGCTCACTGATTTGATAGGGGTCGTACCACTGAATTGAGCCGTTTTCTTTGACCCCGACCTGTAGTTGCATCCATCGAACATGCGCTATCAATGCATCGTTCTGAAGATGACCTTTTTTGTTTTTGGTCTGCAAATACAAAACCCCATCGCGTTGCTCATGATGTCCTTGATGTTGTACAAAGAAGGCTTGGTAGTTCATATCTTCTTGTTTGTTGGTGGTAAAGAAGGCATCTGAACCATCCATGCTGGCAGCACCTTTTCTAACTTGGAACTGACCCACTTGGGTATTACTCATCGAGGCTGTGTCTTTGGCCATCAGCCTTAGGATTGTTGATCCTTTTGGGGTACTTGAAGTCTGAATGGCTTCACCCATCATCTGCAAAGCTTGAAGAGCCTCACTTTGAAGGGTTGTCTTGGCTACTTGTTGATCAAGCGATGAATAGATCTGATAACCCGATTGCGTGAGACTCATCAGAATCACGCTGCCTAGAAGGCTGCTGATTAATATCTCAAGAAGATTCATGAATCTTCCCCATCCATCAGTGCCATGTCTAATTCATGCTGATCACTTGAACGCAAAATTTCTAGGAACTCAGCTTCTAGCTTTAAAGAGTGACTGGCCAAAAATTGCTGCGTTGAAAAAATAACAAAGTAAGAGCCGCTTAATAAGCTGAGCGCCATCAGAATCTCAATGAATGTGAATCCAAGAGTATTAAACGATGGCTTTGTTGATATAGATTTGAGTTTGAAAGACGTGGTCGATGACATCAATCAATGATGCCAAGCGAAGATCTTCTTGAAAATCAGCTACAGATGAAATGCTTGTAGGAAATTTCTGAAATTACAATATAGAGTTATAAAATGTATAAATTTTAGATGGATGAAAATTTTATCCATAAAGGTGAATATATGCGTAAGAACTACGACTTCTCTGATTCAAAGAAAAATAGTTATGCAGCTGCGCTTAAGAAGCAAATAACTATCAGATTGGATGAGGAATCAATTTCATACTTCAAGGGAATCTCTGAAGAAGTTGGAATACCTTACCAGAGCTAGATTAACTTGTACCTCAGAGATTGTGCAACCTCTAATCGAAAATTAAATCTTAAGTGGGCTTAATTATTTCAGCTCTTTAAGCGCGCTCTCGAATGACTCGATGTCTGCAAAGCTCTTATAGACTGAGGCAAATCGGATGTATGCGACTTTATCAAGGCGCTTGAGTTCGCGCATCACAAGTTCGCCCACGCGATCACTGGCAATTTCTTTTTCGCCAGTGGCTAGTAAGCGCTCCTCAATATTCCTAATGGCTTCTTCAACTGCTTCTGCAGAGACTGGGCGCTTGCGCAGAGCAATGCCCATCGAACCAACAATTTTGCTGCGATTGTATTCAACTCGACTAGCATTCTTTTTAACAATCGCCGGAAGGGCTAACTCTGCACGTTCATAGGTTGTAAAACGTTTGTCGCATTTTTCGCAACGACGACGTCGTTTGATGACATCGCCTTCCTCCGATACGCGTGTGTCTAAAACTTGTGTGTCGGAGTGTTTGCAGAAAGGACAATGCATGAGCTTTTTTTATATCCTGGTTCAGTTGCTATAAACAGGGAAGCGTTTGGTCAAAGCAGATACCTGCTCACGAACTTTGGCAATGTTGGCAGCGTCATGAGGATTATCTAAAACGTCTGCAATCCAGTTGGCCACTTGAATCGCTTCAGCTTCTTTAAAGCCACGTGTGGTCATGGCTGGTGAACCTAGGCGAATACCACTGGTTACAAATGGTTTCTCAGGATCCTTAGGGATCGCATTTTTATTGCATGTGATATGCGCTTCACCTAAAACGCGCTCAGCTTCTTTGCCAGTGATTTTCTTGGCGCGAAGATCCACCAACATCACGTGAGATTGTGTGCCTGAAGAAACAATGCGCAAGCCACGCTTGATCAATGTTTGCGCCATGGCGTTGGCGTTCACCAATACTTGCTGTTGATACTCTTTAAAGCTCGGCTCCAAAGCCTCTTTGAAAGCAACTGCCTTGGCGGCAATCACGTGCATCAATGGGCCACCTTGCAAACCGGGGAAGATGGCTGAGTTAATGGCTTTTTCGTGTTCGGCTTTCATCAAAATGATGCCGCCACGAGGACCGCGCAAACTCTTGTGTGTTGTGGATGTCACAATGTCTGCGTGAGGCACTGGGTTTGGATAAACACCAGCAGCGATCAATCCAGAGTAGTGAGCCATATCAACCAAGAAAATAGCGCCAACTTCTTTAGCAACTTTGGCAAAACGTTCAAAGTCGATGTGCAATGAGTATGCAGATGCACCAGCAATGATCAATTTTGGTTTGTGCTCACGCGCCAAGCGCTCCATCGCATCGTAGTCGATTTCTTCACGAGCATTCAAACCATAGGAAATGGCGTTGAACCATTTACCGCTCATATTAAGAGCCATACCGTGGGTCAAGTGACCGCCTTCGGCTAGGCTCATACCTAGAATAGTGTCACCCGGCTTTAAAAACGCTAGAAATACCGCTTCATTGGCAGAGGCTCCACAATGTGGCTGAACGTTAGCCGCTTCAGCACCATAAATCTGTTTGAGACGATCAATCGCTAATTGTTCGGCAACATCCACATACTCACAACCACCGTAATAACGCTTACCAGGGTAGCCTTCGGCGTACTTATTAGTTAATTGTGAGCCTTGAGCCTCTAAAACCGCTGGAGAGGTGTAATTTTCTGAGGCAATCAGTTCAATATGGTCTTCTTGACGCTTGTTTTCAGCTTGGATGGCATCCCACAATGCGGGATCAGTTTTGGCCAATGTTTGACTGCGTTGGAACATGATGAGGGCTTTCTATGAGGATCAAGTAATTTGTCGTTAGCATACGCTAAACTCTGCAGACCTAAATGATACAAAAAAACCAGCAAGGAGACCAAAAATGACTCAGTTAACAGTATTAGTGACAGGTGCCACCGCAGGCTTTGGCCAAGCGATCGCCAAGCGTTATTTGGCTGAAGGCCATAAAGTGGTTGCAGCAGGGCGTCGTGCAGACCGCCTAGAGGCCTTAAAAAAGTCTTTACCAGCCGACCAGCAGGCCCGTTTGCATACTGAAATTTTGGATGTGACCAACAAAGAAATGGTTTTTGCATTACCAGCAAAACTCCCTAAGGAATTTGCGGGAGTGAATGTTTTGGTGAATAACGCTGGTCTGGCTCTTGGCTTAGAGCCGGCGCAACGAGTTGATTTGGATGATTGGGAGCAGATGGTTGATACCAACATCAAGGGTTTGATGTACATGACGCGCGCATTTTTACCGGGCATGGTTGAGCGTGGCGCTGGCCATGTGTTTAATTTGGGTTCCATCGCTGGCCGCTACCCTTATCCGGGCGGTAACGTTTACGGTGGCACGAAAGCATTTGTGCGCCAATTCAGTTTGAATCTCAAATCTGATTTATTGGGTACGCCGGTGAGAGTGACCGACGTATCACCAGGATTATGTTCGGGCACAGAGTTTTCAAACGTGCGCTTCAAGGGTGATGATGAAAAAGCCTCAAAAGTCTATGACGGCGTTCAAGCTTTGACCGCTACTGACATCGCTGAGTCAGTTTATTGGGCATCAACATTACCGGCGCATGTGAACATCAATGTGATTGAAATGATGCCAGCGTGTCAGGCAGCCGGCCCTTTGGCTGTTCATCGCAAATAATTAAACGAACTACACTCACTTAACTCTAAGCTTAACTCTACGGAAACTAACGCTATGCAAGCCACTCAAGATTTATCAATACTGTCCTTGATTCTGAATGCCAGTATTTTGGTGCAATTGGTCATGTTGTTATTGGTCGGTCTCTCAGTGGCCTCATGGACGATTATTTTTAGAAAAGGGTTTGCACTTAAGGCGGTTCGTCAAGACACCGAACGTTTTGAAAGAGACTTTTGGTCGGGCGGTGATTTAAATACTTTGCTCCAAGGTGCGATGCGCAATAAAGACCAGTCAGCCTGTCTTGAGCGCATCTTCGAAAGTGGCATGCAAGAGTTTTTAAAAGGTAAAGAAATTGATGGAGCGCGACGCGCCATGAAAGCCGCTTACCAGCGTGAGATGGATACCTTGGAGGCGAACTTACCGTTTTTAGCATCGGTTGGCTCTGTGTCACCTTACATTGGTTTATTCGGAACCGTGTGGGGCATCATGAACTCATTCCGTGGCTTGGCCAATGTTCAGCAAGCAACTTTAGCGAGCGTTGCTCCTGGTATTGCTGAAGCCTTGGTGGCAACTGCGATTGGTTTGTTTGCGGCGATTCCTGCGGTGGTGGCATACAACCGCAATGCCGCTGACATTGATCGCCTAGCGATTCGCTTTGAAACTTTCATTGAAGAGTTTTCAAATATTTTGCAGCGTCAACAGCAAGTTCGTTAAACGGGGATTACTCATTCATGGCTAGTATCTCTAGAAAATCTGGTGGACGTCGACGTGCAATGGCTGACATCAATGTGGTTCCTTACATTGATGTGATGTTGGTGTTGTTGGTAATCTTCATGGTCACAACACCGATGGTCAATCCTGGCATTGTCAGTTTGCCAACAGTGGGTGGCGCAAAAATACAAGCAATGCCGCCTGTGTTGATTAATATTTCTGCTGAAGAAATTATCTTGATCAAGAGTGAGGGTAAGGCAGATAGAACTGTGACAAGGGCAGAGCTTGGAGCGTTTGCTCGTGAGCGTGCAGAGTTAACACCTGATCAACCCATGGTGATTGCTGCGGACAAATCTATTAAATATGAGATTGTGATGGATGTGATGGCGCGCTTAAAAGAGAACGGTATCAAGCGTGTTGGGTTGGCAGTTAAGAGTAACTGAGACATCACTGAGAGATGAATTGAGCGCAGCAGCATTTCCAATGAATCCCCTAAGAAGCCGAATTCAGGCTGAGCCTGGAACTGGCAAATCTTTTGTATTGGCAATGGGGATACATCTTTTATTGGCAGCATTTTTAACCTTTGGTTTGAGTTGGAAAAGTCAAACTCCTGCCGGTCTTGAAGCGGAGATTTGGGATAACGTTCCAGTCATCAAAAGCGCACCAGCGAATATCGACCCCAAGATCGATGCTGATGAAAAAGCAGACATTGCCTTGAAAAAGAAAAAAGAAGCCGTGAAAAAACCTGAGCCTAAAGAAGAGGTCAAAGCGGCTAAAAAAGTTGATCCAAAAGAACTTCAAAGACAAAAAGATGAACAAGAAAAGCTAGCCAAACAAAAACAAGAAGAAGCCAAAGCAAAGGCAAAAGCTGATGCTGAGCGTAAAGCAGCCTTAGCGCAAGAAAAAGCACGCTCTGATCAGTTGGCCCGCTTAAGATCTGCTGCAGGTAAAGAGGGTGCCGCAGGTGGTCGAGGGGGAGTGGTTGGAGATGGTGTGGGTGGTGGCGGCAACGCCAAGCCTGGCTATGCAGACAAGGTGCGTAAAAAAATACTGCCTTTGATTGTGTTTAATCCTTCTTTGGTGGCAGGTAATCCTGCTGTTGAGGTTGGCGTAGAGTTAGCGCCTGATGGCACAATCATGAACAAGAAAGTATTAAAAAGCAGCGGTGATGCTGCCTGGGACCGTGCTGTTTTAAGGGCAATTGATGATGCCGAGACTTTGCCCAAAGATGATGACGGCAAGGTGCCTAAACAAATACGTTTGACCTTTAAACCCAAAGATTAAATTGATTGATGAGATTGGTGACTCAAAGATGAAAACAACTCTAAACAAGAACGTTTTGATGATATTGGCTTTGATGACATTTTCAGTTAGCGTCAAAGCGCAGATGAATATTGAAATCACGGGTGTGGGTCAGTCACTGTTTCCGGTCGCTGTGATGCGCTTTGTTGGTGAAAATCAATTGCCAATTAAAGTAACCGATGTGGTTCGTTCTAATTTGACCCGCAGTGGAGCGATTCGAAATGTTGAGAGTGGTTCTGCTGAGCTTGGGTGGGATATTAATCCTGATTATAAATCATGGTCTGCGCGCGGTGCTGATGCTCTAGCGGTCGGTAATGTCACCAAGCTGCCAGATGGTCGTTTTGAGATTCGTTATCGTTTATTTGATATTCGCAAAAGCGAAAGCTTGGGCGGTCTTGTAGTCACTGTTGGAGTTGAAGATTTACGCTTGGCAGGACATAAGATTGCTGATGACATCATTCAAAAGATTTTAGGTGAGCGCGGCATCTTCTCCACGCGTTTATCTTATGTGATTCGTTCTGGTAAGAGCCATCGTTTAGTTATTTCTGACTCTGATGGTGAAAATGCTAAGCCTGCCCTGGCAAGTAATGAACCAATCATCTCCCCTAACTGGTCACCTGATGGTAAAAAGGTGGCATACGTTTCATTTGAAGCGCGCAAGCCAGTGATTTACATTCACGAGTTAGCAACGGGGCGCCGCACGATTCTTTCTAATCAAAAGGGTAATAACAGTGCACCTTCTTGGTCGGTAGATGGTAGTCAATTAGCCATGGCCTTATCAAAAGACGGCAATACCCAGGTTTATAAAATTAATGCCAATGGCACTGGTCTTCAACGTTTGACCAGGGGTTCATCGATTGACACAGAACCACAGTGGTCACCAGATGGTCAGTCTATTTATTTCACGAGTGATCGTGGCGGTAGTCCGCAAATTTACAGAATGTCGACTGGTGGCGAGGTTGCTGGTACCGCGCAACGAGTTACTTTCAAACATTCTTTTGTGACAAGCCCTCGTTTATCACCAGATGGTAAAAATTTAGCATATATCGCGCGTGTTTCTGGCGCCTATCGCTTGCATCTTCAAGATTTGGCAACTGGAGAGGTCACTACTTTAAGTGATGGTAGTCGAGATGAAACCCCCACCTTTGCCGCCAACGGACGATACATCCTGTTTGCCACTCAATTAGCTGGTAAACCGGTGCTGATGGCTGTGTCTATCGATGGCAAAAACAAACAAACCTTGAGTTTGCCAGGCGCTGACATTCGTGAGCCTGCTTGGGGCCCATTTATGGACTAGTTTTCCAAAAAAGCAATGTTTTCATCTTAATTTGGTACGATATGGCTTAATTCATCGAATTAAGCCTTTTTTGATGAAAATTAATAAACAAACTTAAGCATATAAAACTTTTACACACAGATTAATAAATATTCAAATTTGGAGAAAATCATGAAAGAATTTTTAATTGCTCGTCGCGCAACATTATTGTTGTCAGTGGCTTTGCTAACAGCTTGCGCATCAGGCGTTAAGTTAGATGATGTTGATGGTAAGGGTAAGGGTAAGGGCGGTACTGATTACAGTTCACAGCCATGGAATGATCCTAAGAGCCCATTGTTTAAGCGCAGCGTTTATTTTGACTTTGATAGCTACGCTGTTAAGTCTGAGTACCAAGCAACATTGCAAGCCCATGCTAATTACCTAAAAGCCAACAAAGATCGCAAGATCAAAATTGAAGGCAACACCGATGAGCGTGGCACAACTGAATACAACTTGGCATTAGGCCAACGTCGTTCAGAGGCTGTGCGTAAATCATTGTCATTGTTAGGTGTACCTAATTCACAGATGGAAGCAGTGAGCTTTGGTAAAGAAAAGCCAAAATCACAAGGTAGTAATGATGCAGCTTGGCAAGAAAACCGCCGCGCTGATATCGCTTATTAATTGACTAAATTGATTTAAGAAAAGAACACTCATGCAGCAATCAAAGTGCTTTAGTTTTCTGCAAAATTCAACAGCGGCTTTGGCCGCTGTTGTTTTTGTTGGCTTATCTTTTGCATCCTCATCTAGTTTTGCTTTCATGGAGGATAGTGAGGCGAGGCGCGCCATTTTAGATTTGCGTGAACAACTGAGTGCCAGTCAAAAGGCCCAAGTTGAACTTCAAGGTCGTTTAGATGAGCTCAATCAAGATACAGCTAAATTACGAGGCCGCTCAGAAGTTTTAGAAAAACAAGTTGAAGAGTTAACTGCGCAACAAAAAACTTTTTATCAAGATTTGAATGACCGCATGAAAAAACTAGAGCCTCAAGTGATGGAAATTGAGGGCGTTCAGGGTAGTGTTCAGCCTGGTGAAAAAGAAGCCTATGAAGCTGCATTGAAGGCTTTTCAGGATGGTAATTTGAAAAGAGCTGATACGGGGTTTCAGGCCTTTGTTAAAAAATACCCTAACAGCCCTTACTGGCCATTGGCTCAGTTTTGGTTGGGTAATTCTGAGTACGCTCAAAAAGATTACAAGTCAGCAATCACAACACTTCAAACAATGGTAAAACGTTACCCTTTGCATGGGCGTGTACCTGATGCACTTTTAACCTTAGCAAATAGTCAGATTGAGGCGGGTCAAAAGACCGCAGGTAAAAAAACTTTAGAAAATTTAATTGCTAAGCACCCTGATGCTGAGGCTGCTGATTTGGCTAAACAGGCGCTCAAACGCTTGAAGTGATCAAGGGTCAGTATGTCTGTTAATTTTGAGGCGATGCGTGCCAGAAAGCCAGATGCTCCGGCTGTTGTCCTCTTGTCAGGTGGTTTGGATTCAGCAACGGTTTTAGCCATTGCAAAAAAACTGGGTTACGCTGTTCACGCACTGTCTTTTCGGTATGGGCAGAGACACTCTTCTGAGTTGGATGCTGCCACAATAATTGCAAAGTCTTTGGGTGCCGTTGAGCACCAAATCATTGATTTAGATTTGCGTCGCTTTGTGGGCGGCTCTGCTTTGACAGATGATGCCTATGATGTTCCAACCAGCCCAAGTTCTAACAATGAAATTCCGATCACCTATGTCCCCGCGCGCAACACCATCATGCTCTCAGTAGCTTTGGGGTGGGCTGAAGCACTAGGGGGTTTGGATATTTTCTTTGGCGCCAACGCAGTTGATTACTCTGGCTATCCAGATTGTCGACCCGATTACGTGAGATCTTTCGAGACCATGGCCAATCTAGCAACCAAGGTCGGTGTTGAGTCTCATCAAGAATCAACGCGCTTTAGGGTTCATGCCCCAATCATTCAAATGAGTAAATCTGAAATTATTCATGCAGGTATGGCATTGGGTGTGGATTTTTCTCAAACAGTGTCTTGCTATCAGGCCAATCCAAAGGGCTTGGCCTGTGGTCTATGTGAATCATGTCGCCTTCGCAAAGAAGGTTTTAAAGCATTAGGTATTCCTGATCCCACTCACTATCTTTGAAGCGCTCGTCATTAGCGAATAAAGAAAAAGCCGGTGAAGCTAATGCTTCACC
>CAMBJN010000007.1 GCA_945867755.1 Polynucleobacter meluiroseus | reverse complement strand
ATGCGAGGTCTCGCATCTGGTGCAATCATGCGCTTGGCTTTCATGCGTCTTAATGGAAAGCCTTGTTGAGCTGTCACCATCTGCAGTTGACCTGTTCTTTGCTCAACTTGACCTTGAGCAGCTCTCATCACCTCCGCACACAATGATTCAGGACTGAGTTTCTTTAATCGCTCGGCATGTTCAGATGTGGCGGACCAAACCATTGAAAGTTTTTTATCTGGTAAAGGTAACAAGGCCAAAATTTCGCCGCTTGGCAAGAACCACTGACATGCAGTACCTTGATGATGTTTCTCGGCTTGAAAGTTAGCAACCACAGCCGTTTGATCATAAGCATTTTGAGTGGTCTCAATTTGAAGCTTCTCTCTAACAAACGAATGAGCCCCATCAGCTGCCAAGAGAAGTTTGCCGCACACGTTTAAACCTGCTTCGGTTGTGACTGTGACGCCCTCATTATTTGAAACAACATCAATGACTTTGTCCGTGATACGTTCAATTAATCCTTGAAACTGAATCGCAGTATCCAAAGTTTTTTCAATATGGCCTGATTCGACAATCCAAGATAGTTGCGGAACAGTGGCACTGAATGCCGAAAAATGAATTTCATCATCAGCATGGCCGCTATCACCAAAAACACGCATATCACTCACCGTCTGAATGCGTGACGAATCTAAAGCTGACCAAACATGCAGTCGCTCTAATAAGTTTTTACTGCTGGCTGATAAAGCATAAATACGACTGTCCCAAACTGAGGAATCATGGCCCTGAAAGCCAACATCAAAGCTGGGCGCTAGATGCAAAATCTTCAAACCCAGTTGCGCAAAACGCAAGGAGGTTGCCTTCCCAGCAATGCCTGCTCCAACGATAATAAGGTCATAAGTCTTCATACATGGAATAATAACGCTCTATGTCTTTAAAATGTGGCATCGTCGGCCTGCCTAACGTCGGCAAATCAACTCTGTTTAATGCGCTTACCAAAGCTGGCATCGCAGCGGAGAACTATCCTTTTTGCACCATTGAGCCCAATGTCGGTGTGGTCGAGGTTCCAGACCATCGCTTGGCTCAATTAGCGGAAATTGTTAAACCTGAACGTATTTTGCCCGCCGTGGTTGAGTTCGTGGACATTGCTGGCTTGGTAGCCGGTGCCTCGAAAGGTGAGGGTCTGGGCAACCAGTTCTTGGCCAATATTCGAGAGACCGATGCCATCACCCATGTGGTTCGCTGTTTTGAAGATGGCAACGTGATCCACGTCGCCGGCAGGGTCGATCCAATTTCAGATATTGGCGTGATCGATACTGAATTAGCACTGGCAGACTTGAGCACAGTTGATAAAGCCTACTCACGTTATTCAAAGGCGGCTAAATCAGGCAATGACAAAGAGGCCAACGCTTTGGCTCCTTTATTGGCCAAAGTACAAGCTCAACTCAATGAAGCCAAACCCGTGCGCGCCATGGGTCTAAGCGAAGAAGATTTGGCGCTCTTAAAACCCTTCTGTCTCATCACTGCCAAACCGGTGATGTACGTTGCTAACGTCAAAGAAGATGGCTTTGAGAACAATCCTCATCTTGATGTGGTCAAAGCTCATGCTGCCCTTGAAAAAGCTCCTGTGGTGGCTGTATGCGCTGCCATCGAAGCAGAGATTGCAGAGCTTGAGGATGCCGATAAAAAAGAATTCTTAAGTGATATGGGCATGGATGAACCAGGTCTTGATCGCGTGATCAGAGCCGGCTTTGGCCTACTTGGTCTGCAAACTTATTTCACAGCCGGTGTTAAGGAAGTTCGTGCTTGGACGATTCGCATTGGTGACACAGCCCCTCAAGCAGCGGGCGTGATTCATACTGACTTTGAGCGTGGTTTTATTCGTGCGCAAACCATTGCTTTTGACGATTTCGTCGCCCTTAAAGGTGAAACCGGTGCAAAAGAGGCTGGCAAGATGCGCGCTGAAGGCAAAGAATACGTGGTCAAAGATGGTGATGTGCTGAACTTCTTGTTCAATGTTTAATTGGGGTTTGATTAAGTTCAAACTGAGGTCTAAAAAGACAATTCCCACAAAAAAGGGCTCAGATTTGAGCCCTTTTTACTTTTACTTGCCGAAATGAAGCAAAATTAAGTGGAATTTCAGATTTTTTGAATTTTGCCTATTTTTTGCCGTTTTTTGCTCATTTTTGGCCTAATTTGAACAAAAAAACGCAGAAAATAGCAAAAACCATTGCAGACAACCACTCCAAAACTTGCCCAGATTGAAAGAATTTCAAGCTTTGACCCAAAATGGATGCCATCGCTGATGAGGCCACCCCTATCAGAATTGGCCAGCCGTATCGCTTAAAAAAAGATGTATTTTTACCCAGTTTTTTAGGGTGAAAGTAGCTGCTAATTAAGCCCACCAATCCCCCAAACACTAAAAATGCTAGAAAACTCATCCTAACTCCATGAAAAACTTATAATTTCATTATGCAGATTTTGACATTAGGCATTAATCATCACACCGCACCGATTCAGGTGCGTGAGCAGGTGGCATTCACACCTGAGATGATTCAACCTGCCTTGCATCATCTGAAAGATCATTTGGCCAGTGTATCTGAAACAGATTTGCCAGAAGCAACGATCTTATCCACTTGCAACAGAACAGAATTGTATTGTGTTGCCAATGACGAACACGCTGACCAGCAATCTTCTTTACTGAAGAAAAGTGCGATTGACTGGCTAGCCAAATCTCGAGGCATCGATCACCAAGATTTAATGCCTCACGTTTATGTCTTGCCACAATCTCTTGCTGTTCGTCACGCGTTCAGAGTGGCCTGCGGTTTAGATTCCATGGTGGTTGGCGAAACACAAATTCTGGGGCAGTTAAAAGATGCTGTGCGCTCTGCTGATGAAGCTGGGTTTTTGGGTACTTACCTCAATCAACTTTTTCAAAAAACTTTTCAGGTAGCCAAAGAGGTTCGTGGCACTACTGAAATTGGGGCCCACTCCATTTCAATGGCAGCTGCCGCAGTACGATTGTCTGAAAGAATTTTTGAAAGCGTTTCTGATCAAAAAGTTTTATTCATCGGCGCTGGTGAAATGATCAATTTGTGCGCCACTCATTTTGCAGCGCGCAAACCAAAATTAATGGCTGTGGCCAATCGCACCCTAGAGCGCGGCCAAGAACTGGCTGATCAATTATCAGAACAGGGATTGGCAACAGAATCTTTGCGCCTCTCAGAGTTGCCCACACGCTTGCATGACTTTGACATTGTTATTTCTTGCACTGCCAGCACTCTACCAATCATTGGTTTGGGCATGGTTGAAAGTGCTGTCAAGCAACGTCGCCATCGCCCCGTTGTGATGGTTGACTTAGCAGTGCCTCGTGACATTGAATCTGCAGTAGGTAAATTAAACGATGTGTATCTCTACACGGTTGATGACTTGAGTGACATTGTTCAATCAGGGTCAGACTCTCGTCAAGCCGCCGTCGGTCAAGCTGAGGCAATCATTGAAACCCGCGTATCGCATTTCATGCACTGGTTAGAAACCAGAGGCGCCGTGCCTTTGATTCAAGACTTGCGCCAACGCGGCGAAGACTTGAGTTCAATCGAGCTTGACCGTGCTCGCAAGCTACTCGCCAAAGGTGAAGACCCGCAAGTGGTATTAGATCTTCTAGCCCAAGGCCTCACCAATAAGTTCTTACATGGCTCTTTACACGCTTTGCAACATGCACAAGGTGAAGAGCGTGATGCGCTCATGAAAATCTTGCCGGGTTTATTCCGGTCAAATAAATCCAATCAATAGATGAAACCAAGCATGAAAGCGAAGCTTGAGCAATTAGATGCCAGGCTCGCAGAACTCAATTCATTGTTAGTCCAGGAAGAAATTACCAAGGACATGGATCAGTACCGCAAACTCAATCGTGAGCATGCGGAGATATCTCCTGTTGTCGAACAATTTCAGCTATTCCTCCAAGCAGAAGCTGATGAGCAAGCGGCTTTAGCGATGCAAGCAGATCCTGAAATGAAAAACTTTGCAGAAGAAGAGCTTAAATCTGCCAAAGAACGCATGGAAAACATGCAAGCTGATTTGCAGCACCTGCTATTACCTAAAGATCCCAATGATGACAAAAATATCTTTTTGGAAATTCGTGCGGGAACAGGCGGGGATGAAAGCGCTTTATTCGCTGCTGACTTATTCAGGATGTACACGCGCTTTGCCGAAAGACAACGTTGGCAAGTTGAAGTGGTGAGCGCTTCAGAATCAGACTTGGGTGGTTACAAAGAAGTTATTTTGCGCATTGTTGGACAAAGCGCTTTTTCAAAACTCAAATTTGAATCAGGTGGTCATCGTGTTCAACGCGTGCCTCAAACAGAAACTCAGGGGCGCATACACACATCAGCCTGCACGGTGGCAGTGATGCCTGAAGCCGATGAAATCAACGATATTGAAATCAATCCCGCTGATTTACGCATTGACACATTCAGGGCCTCTGGCGCGGGCGGTCAGCACATCAACAAAACAGACTCTGCGGTGCGTATCACCCACATCCCAACCGGTACCGTGGTGGAATGCCAAGATGATCGCAGTCAACACCGCAACAAAGATCAAGCCATAAAAGTGCTCATCTCAAGAATCATGGACGCGAAGCGTCGCGCGGCCCACGACAAAGAAGCGGAAACTCGCAAGAGCTTGGTCGGCTCCGGTGACCGCAGTGATCGTATCCGCACCTATAACTTCCCTCAAGGACGGATCACCGATCACCGCATCAACCTCACTCTTTACAAGATTGACGCCATGATGGATGGTGACATTCAAGATCTCTTGAACGCATTGTCTGCCGAGCACCAAGCTGAGTTATTGGCCAGCTTGGGTGATATTTAAATCATCAGAATTGATCAATCTTTTTAGTGTCAACCATTCAGCAACTTCTTAAAAAAAGTACTTTAGACAAAGTGGATGCCAAAGCTTTATTGGCTCATCTGATCAACAAGCATTTAAATTGGCCAAAGTCTGCAATGATCAGTCGCGACACAGATCAATTACCCCAACCCTTGCTTGAAGAATGGGTGGCATTAGAAAAGCTGCGTGCCGAGGGTCATCCCGTGGCTTATCTGATTGGTAAAAAAGAGTTTTTTAATATTGAACTTAAAGTTGCCCCTGGCGTTTTAATCCCAAGACCTGAAACAGAACTCTTGGTTGAGCTGGTGATTGATTTTGTTCAAGCATCCGGCAAGAAGCTTTCAAAGATTTTAGATTTGGGAACAGGCAGTGGTGCGATTGGCTTGGCCCTGGCCAAGAACCTCCCCAACTCACAGGTGACTTGCGTGGACATCAGTGCTGAAGCACTCAAGATTGCCCAAGAAAACGCCCGCCTTTTAAATCTCAATTCAGTGAAGTTTATTCAATCCAATTGGTTTGATGATCTAGCCACAGCACTCCCAGTTGAAGAATACCCATTTGATGTGATTGTGAGCAACCCACCCTACATTCGTCATGATGACATCCATCTAAGCCAGGGCGATTTACGCTTTGAACCAGTATCTGCCCTCACAGATGACCATGACGGCTTGATGGCATACAGAAGCATTTTTAAAGAGGCTGCCACTTTTTTAAATACCGATGGCTTGATCTTGGTCGAGCATGGCTTTGATCAATCCAAAGAAGTTTGCGAGCTATTGCAAGAACAAAACTACATCAACATCAAAGCCCACCAAGATCTTGCGGGTATTTGGCGAGCAGCATCGGCTAATCGAGCGGCGTCTGTTAAGCTTGGCTAAAATAAGACATCTACATAAGGAAGTATCATGGACACACAAGCACAAATCAAAGAAATCGTTGAAAGCAACCCCGTTGTTTTATTCATGAAGGGCAATGCTCAATTTCCACAATGCGGCTTCTCAGGAAGAGCCATCCAAATTTTGCAAGCTTGCGGTGTGGACAAGCCACACACTGTTAATGTTTTAGAAGATCAAGACATTCGCGAAGGCATCAAAGAATTTGCTAACTGGCCAACCATCCCTCAGCTGTATGTCAATGGCGAGTTTGTCGGGGGCTCTGACATCATGACTGAAATGTACCAAAGTGGTGAATTGCAACAACTGCTAAAAGCCTAAGTCATAAGACTCATATGTATTTATTTAAAGGCTAGCTCTCATGAAGAGCTAGCATTGGTTTAGCATAGCGATATGGACACAACAATCGCTTTTCTTTTACTCGCTCTTTTTTGCCTTATTGCGCTCATCAGTCTTTACTACGCCTGGCAACAAAGCCAGGCCAGAGTCAAAGCTGAAACTGAATTAGCCGCTGAACGACGACAAAGCGCTGACAAACTAGCCACGCTTGCACAAACTGCTCAAGAAGCAAAGACTGTTCTTTCTGATCAGTTTAAAAATCTTGCCAATGAAATTCTGGAAGAAAAGTCCAAGCGCTTTGCTGAACAAAACCAGCAAAACCTTGATATTCTCTTAAAACCACTTCAAGAAAAGCTCACCGACTTTCGCAAACAAGTGGATGAAACTTATCAATCTGAAGCTCGTGAGCGCTTTGCTTTAAAGCAAGAGGTTGAAAAACTTGCCGGCCTTAACCTGCGCATGACCGATGAAACTCGTGCGCTGACCAATGCCCTCAAAGGCGAATCTAAAACCCAAGGTGATTGGGGTGAATTGGTTTTAGAAACCATTTTAGAAAACTCAGGATTGCGCAAAGGTGAAGAGTATCTTGTTCAAGATACACAAACCATCAGCGATGGGTCCAGACTTCAACCAGACGTGGTGATTCGTTTACCTGAGTCTAAGCACTTGGTGATTGATAGCAAGGTTTCTATCACGGCTTATACGCGTTATATTCAGGCGGATGATGAAGCAGTTAAAACGGCTGAACTGAACAGCCACGTTTTATCTATGAAACAACATATTCAAGGCCTGTCGGCAAAGAACTACCAAGACCTTTATGGGGTTGGCTCGATTGATTTTGTCTTGATGTTCATTCCGATTGAGCCAGCCTTTTTGGCAGCGATGCGCCATGCGCCTGATATTTATCAAGAAGCACTTAAAAAGAACATTGTGATTGTTTGTCCAAGCACTTTATTGGCAACCGTTAGAACGGTCGCTCACCTATGGCGCCAGGAACACCAGAACCGCAATGCTCAAGAAATTGCCCGTCAATGCGCCTCTCTTTATGACAAGTTTGTTGGATTTGTTGAAGACTTAGATAAAGTTGGCCTACGCTTGGAGCAAGCTCAAATTAGTTATACAGATGCGGTTGGTAAGCTAAAAACTGGGCGTGGTAATTTGATACGCACGGCTGAGAATGTTAAAAAGCTGGGTGTTAAACCCAATAAATCACTACCGTCTAAATTAACTGATTTTGCTGATGACGATGAATAAGTCATTACTGCTTAAATCTTCTTGTTGACTTTCTAATACTCAATAAAAAACCCGCATTCATCATGCGGGTTTTTTATTGACTGCGCTCTTTTCAGAGCATCAACCAGTCCTTAAGAACTAGTTTTATCGCGTATTACTTACGACCGCGACGAGCAACTGGCTTCTTAACAGCTGATGCACGTGTTGCAGGCTTAGCAGTTGTAGATTTAGCTTGCTTAGCAAAACCTTGAATTGCTTCAACAGCTTGCTCTGCATTTGCTTCAGCAACAGCAGCAGCTTCTTTAGCAGCAGCTTGGAATTGCTCGAAACCTTGCAATGCTGTACCAACAGAAGTTTTCAATGCATTAACAAATACATCTGAACCAGCTGGTGCATTTGCTGCAAAAGTATTTACCCAGTTTTGTACGCCTTCTTGGAACTGCTCTAATTGAGCTTCAGCAACTTCTGCCAACTCAACTTGACCTTCGCGAACAATCTTCGCTACTGCGCGCTGATGAGCAGCTAGCTTATTACCCAAAGGTGCCAATGCGTCGCTCTGTACATATGAAACAAACGCTTGTGGATCTTTAACTGTCAAAGCTTGCTCTAAACCGTCTTGAGCTTCTACAAACACTTCTTTAGTTGCTGTGAAGTTTAAGTCAGCCAATTCTTGAGCGCGCTCGATTGCTTTTGTGCTCAATGCGAATGCTGTGTTCAAGCTCTCGCCTTGGATTTCTGTCATTTTTGCTGTGATTTGATCTTGGTTCATGTTTACTCCAAATAGGTTGATTAATTTTTTGCAGCACATATATTGCACTGCACAAACTCTATTTTAGGGAATAAATATGACATTTCAAGGTATTTTTGTTGCGTTGCGACAAAAATGGATAATTTCTCATATTACGATAAATTATCATTGAATTACTTGAGAATTTTTGGTGCCCCCTGACAGAATCGAACTGCCAATCCATGATTACAAGTCAAGTGTTATACCATTTAACTAAGGGGGCTTGCGTTACAACTGAGCACTGCTAAGCCCGATATTCTAACTTATTTCACCAGCTTTAGGCTAGGTCTTCCTTTAGAAATCGGTGTATTTTTGTCTACTGTTGGCTCTGGTGGATTTGCTTTCTCAACCGGGAAAGACATGCCCTGGCCATTTTCTTTGGCGTAAATCGCCATCACATGAGTCATGGGCACATTGATATCTCGAGGCACTCCAGCAAATCGTGCCTTGAGTGAAATCCATTCATTATCCAAGGACAATTGCTGACAAGCATCAGGACTGATGTTTAAAACAATTTCATTGTCTTTCACATAATCCATCGGAACTTGCACTTCTTCAGTAACAAAGACAGCAACATAAGGCGTAAAACCGTGATCCACACACCACTGGTGTAGTGCGCGGATCAGATAGGGTTTATTGCTTGGAACGGCGCTCATAAAATCCATTGAGCAAGTGATGGCTAATTAGTCACCTAATTAGCGACGCATCACTTTCTCAGAAGGTGTCAACGCCTCGATATATGCAGGACGGCTAAAAATACGCTCTGCGTATTTCATCAACGGTGCAGCATTGCGGGACAGATCAATGCCGTAATGCTCTAAACGCCACAACAATGGCGCAATTGCCACATCTAGCATTGAGAAATCATCGCCCAACATGTATTTGTTTTTAATAAAAATCGGCGCCAACTGTGTCAAACGATCACGAATCGCCAAACGAGCCTTTTCGTGATTCTTTTCTGCAGCTTTACCTTTTTCATTTTCTAACGTTGATACGTGAATGAATAATTCTTTTTCAAAATTAAACAAGAACAAACGTGCACGTGCGCGTGCTACTGGATCAGGCGGCATCAACTGTGGATGTGGAAAACGTTCATCGATGTATTCATTGATGATATTTGATTCATAAAGAATCAAATCACGTTCAACCAAAATGGGCACTTGGCCATAAGGGTTCATCACAGAGATATCTTCTGGTTTATTAAATAAATCTACGTCACGGATTTCAAAATCCATGCCCTTCTCAAACAAAACCAAACGACAACGCTGAGAGAACGGGCAATTAGTGCCCGAATACAAAACCATCATGGGTCAATCTCCTAATTATTTTTTAGTGGATGTCTTTCCAGTAAGACTTATTCAAACCCCAAGCCAAAACTGTAAATATTGCTAAGAACATCAAAACCCAAACGCCTAAACGCTTACGATCCAACTGCGCAGGCTCACCCATCCACTGAAGATAAGCTACCAAATCACCCATTGCATCATCAAACTCTTGTGGCTTTAACTTACCAGGAGTGACTTGCTCAAAGCCTTTGAACACATGAATTGTCTTGCTCGCATCATGCGGATCTTTTTCATCAACATACTTGGCTGTGCGAACACCCTGCAATTCCCACATCACGTGTGGCATTGCCACTGCAGGATATGCCATGTTGTTCCAACCAGTCATTTTTGTATCGTCTTTGTAGTAAGTACGCAAATAGGTGTACAAATAATCCACGCCTTTTGCACGAGCAATCACTGACAAATCAGGTGGCATTGCACCGAACCACGCCTTCGCATCTTTCGGTGAAATCGCCACATTCATCATGTCGCCAACTTTTTCACCGCTGAACAACAAGTTTTGTTTGATCTGCTCGTCCGTTAAACCAATGTCACGTAAACGGTTGTAGCGCATACTCACAGCACCGTGACAATTCAAACAGTAGTTCACAAATAACTTGGCGCCATGCTGAAGCGATGCTTCATTATTCACGCGATTTGGTGCTTTATCTAATGGGAAATTACCGCCAGCAGCCTGTGCAAAGTTCATGATCAATAGTGCAGCAACGCCGCCGAACATTTTCCAGATGATTTTTTTCATTTTACTTTTCCTTTTGGGTGTCCGCGATCAATGTGCTACAAAAGTAACGCGGCTTGGTACTGGCTTGAATTGACCCATCTTGCTCCACCATGGCATAGCCAAGAAGAAACCAAAATAAATCAATGTACCCAATTGAGACACCTTCTCACCGATTGGTGATGGTGGCTGAATACCCAAGTAACCCAACACAACAAACGTCACCACAAATAAGCCATAAATATATTTCTGACCTTGTGGACGATAACGAATTGATTTAACTGGTGAGTTGTCCAACCATGGCAAGAAAAAGAAAATTACCACAGAACCGCCCATCACCATTACGCCCCAGAACTTGGCATCAAAGAAGAAGAAGCCAGCAGCAAGAGCCGCCAAAATAGCAACGCACTTGATCTGTACTTTTTTATCTTTCGTGCCGCGAATCACAAGACCCAATAACGCTGCAGCAAAAAGCCACATCGGAATCAAGAACTCGCCGGTTACTGCGCGCAACATTGAATAGAACGGTGTGAAATACCAAACCGGTGCAATGTGCGAAGGAGTCTTCAAAGGATCTGCAGGAATGAAGTTGTTGAACTCCAAGAAGTAACCGTTCATTTCAGGTGCAAAGAACACAATGAAAGCAAAGATCATCAAGAACACACCAACACTGAACACATCGTGAACAGTGTAGTAAGGGTGGAAAGGAACTCCATCCAATGGCACACCGTTAGCGTCTAAAGTGTCTTTGATCTCAACACCATCTGGGTTGTTTGAACCCACTTCGTGCAAAGCAACGATGTGAGCAGCCACAAGACCAATCAAGACCAATGGAACAGCAATCACGTGGAATGAGAAGAAACGATTCAACGTCGCATCACCCACCACATAGTCACCACGGATCCACAATGAAAGATCAGGGCCCACCAATGGAATCGCAGCAAACAAGTTAACAATCACTTGAGCGCCCCAATAGGACATCTGGCCCCAAGGCAACAAATAACCCATGAATGCCTCAGCCATCAAGCACAAGAAAATTGCGCAACCAAATACCCAAACTAATTCACGTGGCTTACGGTATGAACCGTAAATCATGCCGCGGAACATGTGCAAATAAACCACCACGAAGAACATGGAGGCACCAGTTGAATGCAGGTAACGCACCAACCAACCCCAAGGCACTTCACGCATGATGTATTCAACTGACTGGAAAGCTTTTTCAGCATCAGGCTTGTAATGCATCACCAAGAAAATACCGGTGATGATTTGTAAGGCCAAAACCAAAATTGCTAAAGCACCAAAAACATAAAAGAAATTTAAATTTTTAGGTGCGTAGTATTTGGTTAAATGAGCTTCAATGGTCGAACTTAATGGGAAGCGAGAGTCCACCCAAGCCAATAATTTTGTTCCGCGTGATGCATTCGCTGGAACTTCTTTTTCATGAAATGCCATGGTCTACCCCTTACGCTTTCTTGTCTTCACCAATGATCAACTTTGTATCGCTCACGTACATGTGTGGCGGTACTTCTAAGTTGTCTGGTGCAGGTTTGTTCTTGAACACACGTCCTGCTAAGTCAAATGTTGAACCGTGACATGGGCACAAGAAGCCACCCGTCCAGTTATCCGGTAATGATGGCTGAGCGCCTGTTTCAAATTTAGTGATTGGTGAACAACCCAAGTGTGAACAAATACCAACCGCAACCAAATACTCTGGCTTGATAGAGCGGTGCTGATTTTGTGCATAAGCAGGTGTCAAATCTTTTGGATTGCGTTCTGATTTTGGATCAGCTAGGTCGCCTTCAAGTTTGGTCAAAGATGCCAACATCTCTGGGGTGCGACGCACCACCCATACTGGCTTACCGCGCCACTCAACTGTGCGCATTTCACCTGGTTGCATTCCGCCAATATCCATTTCAACTGGAGCACCAGCTGCTTTCGCTTTTTCTGATGGCGCAAACGTGCTCACCAAAGGAAGCACCAATGCCGCTGAACCAACTCCACCCGCAACTGATGTTGCAACAAGCCATTTACGACGGCTTTTATCCATGCTTTGTTCACTCATTACAGAATTTCCCCTAGAAAGGCATATTTTTGACGTCAACCTCAGATTATAGCGAATCCGCCCCCTCGATTTAAACCCCATCAGATCAAAAAGACGACAAAAAGAGAGAAAAATTCATTAACTTACAAAGATGTAAGCATTAAGTAACTGAAATGATTGATTCCAGCCAATAACTCAAACCGGATTCGGGATATCCACAAACTGGTGACTGAGCTTGTATTTCTGGGCCACAAACGCCCCAAGCGCCCCGATGCCATAACGCTCTGTGGCATGGTGACCCGCAGCGATGTAAGCCACACCTGATTCCTGGGCAGCATGGAAGGTCTGCTCAGAAACCTCTCCACTGATGTAAGCGTCTACTTTCATTAAAATAGCTTGATTGATATAGCCTTGTGCACCACCAGTACACCAAGCAATCCGCTTGATCGGCTTATTCAGGTCCCCAATCACCAAAGGATCTCGACCCAAACGCCCCGATATGCTCCTGGCCAACTGGCCCAGGGTCTTTTGAGAGGCTTCAGGGCGCCCTTCCCAGATCAAGCCATCCATGACTGAGGAGGAGCCCAAAAAAGCCCTCTCAGACGCTTTAAGTGGCTTCCAACCCATCACTTTGGCCAATTGGGCGTTATTGCCCAACACTGGGTGCACATCCAAGGGCAAATGATAAGCAAACAAATTGATCTCATGATCCATCAACAACTTCATGCGACTGTGCAATTGCCCAACCACCCGTGCATCATCGTTTTTCCAAAACCAGCCATGGTGAACCATGATGGCGTCCGCTTTCAATGCAATGGCCTCTTCAATCAAAGCCATACTGGCCGTCACACCACTGACCAAGGTTTTGATGATGGGCTTGCCCTGCACTTGCAAGCCGTTGGGACAATAATCCTTGATGCGAGCCACTCGTAAATGGTCTTCCAAAAACAAGGACAACTCATCACGCGCAACAGAATGACTTTGTTTGGCTTTCTGAGTTGTCTTAATTTGTATGGTTTTCTTGGTTTGCTGAATTTTTTTCATCGCCGTCTCTTTGATACCGTTAATTATTTTCTCGTCTTCAATGCAAATGGATTAACCTAACAATATGATGAAACATCTCTGGTTACTCTTTGCTCAAATAGTCACAGGATTATTGGCCATTCTATTTATTTTAGGTACATTTAAACCTCAATGGTTAGATGGTAGTCCTTTTAAATACTTTGGTGATTCAATCTCAACTATCACCCTCAAAGAATCAACCATTGACCCCAGCACACCCAATCCGGGCTCACATCACGATGCAGTCAAAAGCTCCAGTCCTGCAGTGGTCAACATTTTTATCAGCAAAAATAATTCTAATAAAAAATCTAAATCAAAAGCACTGCCGCCACAACATCCTCAGATACCCAACCCAGAAGATTTCAATCCTAATTTAGGCTCAGGCGTGATTGTCAGCACAGAAGGTTTGATTCTGACCAATGAACATGTGATCGAAGGTGCTGATGTGATTGAGGTTGCTTTTGCAGATGGCAGAAAAACCACAGCCACTCTCATCGGCAGTGATCCAGACACAGACTTGGCAGTTCTTCGAGTTCAAATACCCAACCTGCCAAAACCCATCACCTTCGGAAAAATAGAATCAGTCAGAGTGGGTGATGTTGTACTTGCGATTGGTAATCCATTTGGTGTTGGTCAAACAGTCACATCAGGGATTGTTTCAGCATTGGGTAGAGATCACTTAGGTATCAACACCTTTGAAAACTTCATCCAAACCGATGCCGCCATTAACCCGGGTAATTCGGGTGGCGCCTTGGTTGACACCAGAGGACATCTGATTGGCATTAACACCGCCATTTACTCCCGAAGTGGTGGTTCGATGGGCATTGGTTTTGCTATACCAGTGAACACCGCAAAAGACGTGATGGAATCAATCATCAAAAACGGTGGTGTTGTCAGGGGCTGGATTGGGGTTGAACCCATGAACATCTCTGTAGAAATGGCAGATGCACTCAAAATCAATACTGAAGGTGTATTGATCAATGGCACCCTCAAAGGTGGGCCAGCCGACAAAGCAGGTATTCAGCCAGGCGATGTTTTAAAAACAATCAACAACAAACCAGTCAACAACATCACTAAATTGCTCAAACAAATTTCAGAAGTGCCACCGGGTGACAAGATCAAAGCAACGATCAATCGCAAAGGCAAAAGCTTAGATATAGAAATACAGGTCGGAAAACGCCCGGGGCCGAAAAGAAAATAAAGTCGGCAAACAAGTATTAAGTCGGAGTTATGCTTAGCCTCCACCTCTCTGGGTGTATTGTTTAAAACGGGTCATGAATTGATCGATTGATTCTGGCGTCCATGTTTTTTCAAACTTAAAGACTGTCTCTAAAACAGGAATTTCCAAAAGAGCAATCTTGCGACTTTCTTTCTGAGTGATCTCAATCAAAAATGCATCTGATGAAAAATGAATGGTGGCTTCGGATCCACGCACATCAATTTGAAAAGATCGAAAATCACTCGCTGCTGGCAACCAAGCAATGAACTCGTCCTTGGTGCAGCCCATCATCAAGCGAATCACCACAGCATGATCTTCAGACATCGCAATAGTTCTGCAATTCAACCGCCAGCAACTGGCGGCCAAATAGCCAGAACGTCATTTTCAATTAAATGATGAGTATCGCGATCTTCTGGTTTGATGTACTTCCCATTAACCAAAACCAAATGAACCAAATGAAGCGGCAAATTAAATTGATGCACAACTTCTATCACTGAAGTGGCTGGCGAAACATCTAACTCAACAATATTGCCAACACGTTGAGGTGGCAAGTAATCAGACAGTGTTGCAAATAGCTTTAATGTGATTCTCATGAATGCAATTTAACTCATCCACTGAGATTGCGCCTGCGCCTTAGCTAAATAAGCATCCATTAATTTATTGGGGTTTTGCATCAAATGCTCTTTCCACTCACCCAAAGACACCCTCGTCTGAATCAGGCCACGCAAAACTCCGACATGCTCAGTAAGACCACAGCTGGTTGCGCCAATCAAGACATCACCCTTGAACTCTAAGCGCAGATATTTAAACTTCTGCTGATCGATCAACTCGACATGATCACCACCATCAACACCTTGCCAATGGCCAAATGAAGATGAAATCAAACCCAATGTATCTAAAACGTTCATCTGCAAAGCGCCCTGACTTTCAGCTTGGGCACCAGACATATTCAAAGCCGCAATTTTTGCTTGCTCGGCGGCGTTTGGCTGAATTGCATTCACCACTCGCTCACCAGTAGAAAAATCAATACTCTCAGTCACATCACCAGCTGCAAAAATATTCGGCAATGAAGACCGCATCTGGTGATTCACCAAAATACCTTTATTGATATCAATACCAGTATCTTTTAAAAATTCAATGTTGGGCCGAACACCTGTGGCAGAAATAATTAAATCAACCTCAATGCTTTGACCATTTGATAAGCTCACTTTTAGAGTTGGGCCATTCACACCTTTTTGAGCACCCGCAGTGATGGCCTCCACACGAGTGCTCGTGTGCACAGCCACGCCTTTTGACTCGACCCAAGATTTGATCAATGCACTAGCACCCTCAGTCATCATGCGCGGCACCATGCGAGGGCCCATCTCAACCACTGTCAACTCAACATCACGCGCAGCCAAAGCTTCCAAAATGATGCACCCAATAAAGCCTGCTCCCATTTGTAGAACACGAGACCCGGGCTTGGCTAATTTTTGAATGGCTCTTGCATCTTCTAAGGTCCAACATGGATGAATACCCGGTAAATCAATCCCTGGAATTTCTGGCCTGATAGGTTTTGATCCAGTGGCAATTAGCAAACGATCATAACCAAGCTTCTGACCATCAGATAGCGTGACCGACTGATCCTTGGGATTCACATGAGTTGCTAATCCCCGCAACTCAGTGACTTTTAATTGCTTAAAGTGACCTTGCGTCTTACGCAAGTAAGTGCCATCCTCTTGGATGTTACCCATCAATAGATACGGTATGGCCATTCTTGAATAAGGTGGCTCAGGCTCAGATCCCAGCATCACAATTTCATCATTCGGACAATGATGACGAATAGTTTCAGCTGCAATCACTCCAGCTGGTCCGTTACCTAGAATCACATGCTTCATCTACAACTCCATTTAAAAAGCGGCCACCGCTCGGTAGCCGCTTTTTACTTTTTAAAGAATCAAAGACCTAGACGCTTGCGTGTCTCTGGCTTAATGCGGCCCTCTTCATCCCAGCCGCGCACCTGATAATAAATTGGCAGCATCTTATCCAAACCACTGACCACCCCTTTGGCTGGGCCTGTCTTAGCACCCTCAGTCATCAAGCGTTTTGGTAAAGCATCATCTTTGCGCGTGAAACCTGCGCGCAAATTAAAGTCTTTTTCCATGTTCCAAATTCGCTCACCAATCAAAGTCAAATTCTCCACAGTGAACTCATCACCGCACGCCGCCTGAACCTGTGGCGCCACATCATTCAAAGTCCATGCAAAACTGGTGAAGATGCAAATACCCGCCGCATCAAACGCCGCAGTCGCATCTTGGAAAGCCTTTAATAACTCTGGTTTGCCATCCGTATCGGTGGGTTCAGTTTTCACTGGGATACCTAAAACTTCAGAGGCAATCGTATAGCCGCGCAAATGGCAGGCGCCGCGATTGGATGTGGCATAACCCAAACCAATACCCTGAATCACTCGACCATCATAGGCGGGGAACTCTTGACCCTTCACCGACATTGATAATTCTGGATGACCATACTTCTCAGTCAAACGCTTAGAGCCCAAGCCCATGTCCTTACCAAAACCTTCGCTGCGAGCAGTGATCTCGACCAAATGACACAAAGCCTTCGCAGAGCCAAAAGGAGCTTCGATACCAATTTGCTCCTTGGTTAGAACACCCATCTCATACAACTCCATCACAGCACCGACGGTTGCGCCGAAGGTGATGGGGTCTATGCCATCTTCATTGCAAATCAAATTGGCAAATTGCAAAGCCTCAAGATCATTCACGCCATTTGCTGCGCCCAGCGCCCAAGCAGCCTCATACTCCAAGCCGCCATTAGCACCCCAATACTGCGGACGATTTTGAACGGTGAAATGAGTTTCATCAATTTTAGAAATTCGCCCACAAGCAATCGTGCAACCAAAACAAGCTTGGTTCGTCACCAAATGAGCTTTGCCATCTGTGGCTCTTGGTGTTGCCATGGCTTCTGCAGAAATATCCTTGGCACCCTCAAACTGAACATCTTGATGATTGCGCGTAGGTAGAGCCCCGACTTCATTGATCACATTCATCAACACTTGCGTGCCATAGGTTGGCAAGCCTTGACCCGTCACCGCATTACCCGCCAAGACCTTCTTGGCTTCTTTGGTGGCTGCCATGAACGCTTTAGGATTTTTGACCGTGCTAACACCTTGAGTGCCACGCACGGCAATCGCTTTTAAATTCTTGCTGCCCATCACTGCACCGACGCCAGAGCGCCCTGCTGCACGATGCAAATCATTCACAAACGCTGAATACAAAACCCCATTCTCACCTGAGCGCCCAATTGAAGAAACTCTGATCATTGGGTCTTGATGTTTGGTCTTGATGGCTGGCTCTGTTTCCCAAACAGTCTTACCCCAAATGTCAGCCGCATCCAATAATTGCACGCGCTCATTTTCAATCATCAAGTAAACCGGCTTGGGTGACTTACCTTCAAAAATCACCATATCCCAACCTGCGAACTTTAATTCTGCACCCCAATACCCGCCAGAGTTTGAACAAGCAATCGCGCCGGTCAACGGGCCCTTGGTTACAACTGTATAACGACCGCCGGTAGAAGCCATGGTGCCTGTGAGAGGGCCTGTTGCCCAAATGATCTTATTGTCAGAGGACAAGGGATCAACTTTGGCATTCACCTCTTCGGTAAAGTATTTCGTCGCCAAACCGCGTGAGCCTAAATAATCTTTGGCCCAAGTCATGTTCAATGGCTCAGAACGGCACTCACCGGTGCTTAAGTTAACGCGTAATATTTTTCCAGCCCAGGACATATCAATTCTCCAAAAATCGTTTCTTAAGCACCCGCTTGATTACCGAGCTTATCAGCCCATTCGCGCATCTTTTCTAATCCAGTCCAATTTGCATCCACGTATGTGATGGCACCAGTAGGACAAGCGTCTGCACAAGCAGGGTTGCCATCGCACAAATCGCACTTTTGAACCTTACCAGTCTCTTGAACATAATTGATCGTGCCGAATGGGCAGGAGATTGTGCACACCTTACAGCCCACGCACACATCCTCATTCACGACCTTAGCACCAGTATTGGCATCTACTCGAATCGCATCGACTGGGCAAGCCTGTAAGCACCAAGCTTCAGCACACTGAGTGCAGGTATAGGGCACCTTCTTACCCGTATGATGAAAATCAAAAATTTTGATTCTTGACTGAGCGGTATTGAAATTACCGTAGTTTTCAAAACTACATGCCATCTCGCACTGCAAACAGCCTGTGCACTTATCGGCATTGATATGCAAAGATTTTTGCATCTGACTCTCCAGAAATTGTTTAGTCTGCAACTTCACAGCTTGCATTTACAAAACAATCATCGGCCAGAGATCAAAAAGAATCTATCGGGGAAACCCTATGTTTATTTAATGCGCCAAGATCTTGGATAAAAAATCTTTTGCCCTTGGTGATCGGTCTTCAGGTTTGCTAAAGAAGTCATCTTTAGGGCAGTCTTCCACAATCTTGCCTTGATCCATGAAGATCACGCGATGACTGACTTTTCTGGCAAAACCCATCTCGTGGGTCACGCACATCATGGTCATGCCTTCATTGGCGAGCTGAACCATGACATCTAATACCTCACCCACCATTTCAGGGTCTAGTGCTGATGTAGGCTCATCAAATAGCATCACAATCGGGTCCATACTCAAAGCTCTGGCAATGGCCACACGCTGCTGTTGACCGCCTGATAACTGACCAGGGAATTTATCTTTTTGTTCTGATAAGCCGACACGATCAAGGTATTTCAAGCCATGAGCGAGAGCCTCACTGGGGCTGCGCCCCAAAACCTTGATTTGAGCCAAGGTTAGGTTTTCAGTGACGGATAAATGGGGAAATAACTCAAAGTGCTGGAACACCATACCCACTCTTGAGCGCAATTTTGGTAGATTTGTTTTCGGGTCGTGAACGGCAATACCATTAACAGTTATTTCACCCTGTTGAAAAGGCTCCAAAGCATTGATAGTTTTGATCAGGGTTGATTTGCCTGAGCCAGAGGGGCCACAAACCACCACCACTTCACCCTTTTGAATATTGGTGGTGCAATCAGCCAACACCTGAAAGTTGCCATACCACTTGGAGACATTCTTCATTTCAATCATGGCGCTCTCTTATCTTTTTAGTCTTTTTAATCTATGTAACTTCTTTAATATTTTTATCAATGATGAATACGTTAATACCGTTAACGAATGATGGCCACGCGTTGCTGCAACACTCTGACAAGTCTTGATAAGCTAAAGCAGATCAAGAAATAAATCACAGCGGCTGCCAAATACGTTTCAATCGGTCGTCCAAAGTTTTTACCGGCCACTTCAAATCCTTTGAGCATGTCGTAGGCGCCAATCGCGTAAACCAGCGAAGTGTCCTGAAACAAAATGATGGTTTGCGTGAGCAATACTGGAATCATGTTTCTGAAGGCTTGCGGCAAAATGATCAAGCGCATATTTTGAGAATAAGTCATGCCCATGGCTTCGCCCGCATGGACTTGGCCGCGAGGAATTGACTGAATACCTGAGCGCATGATTTCGCAGAAAAAAGCTGCCTCAAAAGCAACAAAAGTGATGATGGCTGATAACTCAGCACCGATTGGTTTTCCAAGAATGACTGGCATCAACAAGAAGAACCATAAAATCACCATCACCAACGGGATGGAGCGCATCATGTTCACATAAGCGCCTGCAGGTATCTCTAACCACTTATTGCCAGACAGACGCATCAAGGCCAACAAGGTACCAAAGAAAATACCGCCAATCGTAGCAATCACAGTTAATTGAATACTGAAAATAAAGCCACTCAACACATAACTTCTGATGAGCTCCCAGCTATAAAAAGAAAGATCGATATTCATCTATATATCTTTCTTAATGGCCACCGCTGCTAGCAGCAGCGATAAAACCAGGAACTCTGGTTCTTGATTCAATGAAGGCCATGATGCGGTTCACAGTCAATGCTGAAACCACATACAAAGCCGTGACACCCAAATAAATCTCAATGCCTCTAGAGGTCTCTTCCTGTGCTTGCAAAGCAAACAATGTGAGCTCTGCGACCGACACAGCAAAAGCCACGGAAGAGTTTTTAATGATGTTCATAGACTCTGAGGTCAACGGCGGAATCACAATTCGCAAAGCCATGGGTAAAAGCACAAAGCGATAAGATTGAGTGGTGGTTAAACCAACTGCCAAAGCGGCGTATGTCTGACCTCTGGGTAAAGAGCCAATACCGGCTCTGACTTGCTCTGCAATGCGTGCAGAAGTAAAGAAGCCTAAGGCCAAACTCACCAATACAAATGAAGGGAAGCTCTTCATCACAGGAAATAAAGCAGGTATCACGTGATACCAAAGAAATATCTGAACTAATACAGGAATATTTCTGAATAACTCAACCCACACAGTGCCTAACAAGGCCAAGGCTCGAGTCAGTAAATTATCTGGGGGCAATGTTCTTAAAGTGCCCATCAGAACACCCAAAATCATGGCAACAAAAAGACCTAGGGCTGAAACCGATAAGGTCCAGCCCCAAGCCGACAACATCCAGTCTAAATAAGTGATTTCTCCACCGGTGCCAAAGCACACCGGCGAGAAATCTTCTTCAAAAGTACTTTTACAAAATACTTCCCAATTCCAAGACATCTAATGTGTTTACTTTCTACTGCTGATTACTTGGTTAGAGAATTGTTTCTATTATTTTTACTTCTTTGCATAGTCTTCAGCAGGCTTGTCGTTTGGATTAGCCCAAGCATTTTTTGTGCTTGCAGATAAAGCTAAACCAATCTTGTTGCCTTTTGGTGGAATTGGTTGCAAGAACCACTTATCCCACAATTTAGCCAATGAGCCGTCTTTCATCATCTTCTTGATGCTGTCGTCCACAGATTTCTTGAACGCTGGGTCATCTTTACGGATCATGATGGCGATTGGCTCAACAGCAATCACTTCACCCACGATTTTGAAGTCAGCTGGTTTTTTAGCATTGGCAATGTTACCGGCCAAGATTGAGCCGTCCATCACAAACGCATCAGCACGGCCAGACTCTAACAACAAGAAGCTGTCAGCGTGGTCTTTACCAAATACTTCGTCAAATTTAACGTTTGCAGCACGCTCGTGCTTACGTAACAACTGAACAGATGTTGTACCCGTTGTTGTAGCAACTTTCTTGCCAGCTAGCTGATTCAAAGAAGTGATGCCAGAGTTTGCTTTAACAGCAATACGAACTTCTTCAACATAGGTTGTTACTGCAAAAGCCACGTCTTTTTGACGTGTTGCATTGTTTGTTGTTGAACCACACTCAATATCAACTGTACCGTTGGCCACTAATGGCAAACGATTCTGTGAAGTCACCGCTTGATATTTAATATCTAGCTTCTTTAATTTCAATTGCTTTTGCACATCGCCCAAAACGCGTTGGCAGATTTCAACGTGGTAACCAGCGAACTTGCCGTCACCCACTGTGTATGACAATGCGCCTGAAGACTCACGAACTCCCATTGTTACAGCGCTTGATGTCTTAATTTTTTCCAACGTATTGCCAGTAGCAATCAAAGGGAAACTAATAATAACAATTGATAAAAGTACATTTTTTTTCAGTATCATAATTTACAACCTCCATTTTACATTTCAAGCGGCGATGAGAAATCCGCTAATTTGGTTAAAAAATCATTAACAACATTT
>CAMBJN010000006.1 GCA_945867755.1 Polynucleobacter meluiroseus | reverse complement strand
GGTCAGCAGTTTTTAAGGCTGCGTCAAATGCAGCCCGCAAAAATTGAGGGGTATTTTTAATGGCCATATCAGGATATTAGCTTGGTTTGAGATTGTTGCGCTTGCCACATGTCACTATAACGACCTCTCAAAGATAAGAGCTCATCATGGGTGCCTCTCTCAATGATGCAACCATCATCCATCACCAAGATTTGATCTGCATAAATAATCGTTGATAAACGATGGGCAATGATCAATGTTGAACGATTTTTGGCTAATGCCATCAATTCTTTCTGAATGGCTCTCTCTGTCTCAGAGTCCAAGGCGGAAGTTGCCTCATCAAAAATCAAAAAGGATGGATTTTTCAAAAGAGTCCTGGCAATCGCTACCCGTTGCTTTTCTCCACCAGATAATTTCAAGCCTCGTTCACCAACAGCTGATTTATAGCCATCTGGCAGTGATGTGATGAAATCATGAATCTGAGCAGCTTTAGCGGCTGTCTCAATTTCTTCTTGCGAAGCTCCAGGTCGCCCATAAGCAATGTTGTAGGCAATCGTGTCATTAAATAGGACTGTGTCTTGAGGAACAATGCCAATACAAGCTCTCACACTTTTTTGCGTTACAGCTTGGATATTTTGTTGATCGAACTCAATAGAGCCCTTGGTCACATCATAAAAACGAAACAACAATCGTGCCAGGGTACTTTTCCCTGCGCCACTGTGACCGACCACAGCAGTGGTTTTTCCGGGCAGGATCTCAAAATCAATACCTTTTAAGATCTGCCGATTGAGCTCATATGAAAATGACACGTCATGAAATTGGATGTGCGGACCCAGAGCTTGGTTCTTGATCGCCAAATCCTGAGCACCCTCTTGATCAGCAATTTCTCGATCAGTCCCTAGCAACTTAAACATTCGATCCATATCGATCAAAGCTTGCTTGATTTCTCGATAAATCACACCCAAAAAGTTAAGAGGTATGTACAACTGAATCATCAGCACATTCACCAACACCAGATCACCCAAGGTCATTGACCCATTCGACACGCCGATGGTGGCCTGCCACAAAATTAAAATCAGGCCAGTCGCGATGATGATCTGCTGCCCCACATTTAAAACTGCTAGGGATCGTTGGGACTGGATCGCAGCCTCTCGGTAGCGATGAAGATTTTCATCGTAACGTTTTGACTCGTACTCCTCATTACTAAAGTATTTAACTGTTTCAAAATTGATCAGAGCATCGACTGCTCTTTGATGAGCTTTCGAATCAAGCTCGTTCATTCTCTTGCGATATTTTGTGCGCCACTCGGTCACAATAATTGTAAAAGTCACATATAAAACCAATGCGACCAAAGTAATCAGCGCAAATAAGTAGTTGTAGGCCCAGACAAAATAACCAAGCACCAAACCCAACTCCACTATGGTTGGCAGAATGCTGTACAAAGAATAAGAGATCAATGATTGAATCCCTCGCGTGCCCCTTTCAATATCTCTGGTCATTCCACCAGTCTGTCTTGATAAATGAAAGCGCAAAGACAAGGCATGTAAATGCTCAAATACCTGAAGCGCAACCGTTCTAACTGCACTCTCCGTGACCCTTGAAAAAATAAGCTCTCTTAATTCTGTGAAGAGTGAGGCTGATAACCTTAATAGGCCATAGGCGATGATCAGCGCCACAGGAACAACAATCAAAGTTTGCAATCCCGGTGGCACACTCATCGAATCAACCAAGAACTTGAGCAAAATTGGCACGCCAAGATTCGCCACCTTAGCGGCAATCAAGCAAGACAAAGCTAGAATCACCCGCCCTTTAAAAGTCCACAGATAAGGTAATAAATTAGCAATCACTTTCCAATCATTACTTTTTTCATGATTTGACTTAACTTGAATATCTTGGGACTGCATATGTCTCATGGCTTACTTTTCATTTTTATCATTAATCGCCCAAATTAGGCACAGCTTTATCTCGAGTTCCTATGACTAAAAAAATCAATAAAAGTCTTACGAAAAAATAAGAAACCCAATTAAATAATTTTGCCAGTATTGGTCTTTGTGCGTACAAGTCAGAATCAACCTTGATTCCTTTTTCAAGCGCTTGATCTTCAATTTTCCACCTGATCTCTTTGACCACCGGATGATTTCTAACAACAAAGTTAGCTTCATGATTCAAAAAGAATGACAAGTGATCGCAATTAGAAGATCCCAAGGTGGCCCAACGTCGATCAACCACCATGGCTTTGGCATGTAATAAACCAGAGGGATATTCATAAATTGAAATGTTGGCCGCCAAAAACTCTCCATAAAGGCTTGGTACAGCCCAGTTCAGAAGCTCGAACTCATCGCGCCCAAGCAATAAATTAACGGCTACTCCGCGCTGTGCAGCTCTGATCAAAGCTTTTCTAAATCTTCTGCCTGGCATGAAATAAGGGGTTGCCAACCATATCTCTTCTCTAGACTGTCCGATGGCTTTTAAATAGGCCCTCTCAATATCACGACGGTGATGAAGATTGTCTCTAGCAATGAATGCGAGACTAGGTTTTTGACCATGCCTTAAGCCCAAAAAATGACTTGTGCCCCAAGGCAACTCCTGATCCAAAATTCTTTTTAAGATATTTCGAGGATGCAATGCTTTGGGTTGCATTCTTTGCCACTGTCGTAAAAAAGTTGCATATACTTTTTCAACAATGGTTCCCGTTGCATGCAAGGCCAAATCCCACCTGATACCTTTTAAGATTTCTCCATCTGAGGATCGATTGTCAGAGCAAATATTGATACCCCCAACAAATGCCTGAGCCTCATCGATAACCACTAATTTTCTATGGGTTCTAGAAAAACCAAAACGACCAAACCATGATGGGTTGTAATGAATCAGCTGAACCCCTGATCTTAAAAAATCTGATTCGAAAGAAAAATTGCTTGAGCCTAACCAATCAAGAATGACTTTGACGTCCAAACCATTAACGGCTGCCTGACACAATAGATCTGCAATTCTCTTTGCCTGTTCATCATTTGAGAAAATATAAGTCTCAAGGTAAATTGATTTTTTAGCGCTCAGAAGAGAAGCTTCGAGCACCTTGAAGTAATCATTCCCACCCTCAAGCAAATCAAGGTTTTCAATACTTTGCCAACGATCTTTTCTTAGAAGCGACATAGCTTAATTCTAATCAGAATTAAGTTTGAGTATTGCTTGCTGATTACTTGGTGAAAAACAAAGTGAGGCTGCCATCTCAATTGGCTGCCATTGATGGGCTAAATGCTCCCCAGGAGCCAGAGTGACGGGCACACGATCAGGCAAAAGAATCTTGAACCAGTGCTCGGTGTTTGCAGTGACATCTTCGGCATAACGATGGCGCCATTGGGGATAAATTTCATATTGAATCTGTTGATTCATGGATTGCAAAGAGTTGGGAGGTAGCATTGATACATCGATGCCCGTCTCTTCGAAGAGCTCTCGAGCTGCCGCTTCTATCAGCGGTTCATCCAGAGCATCCAGACTGCCAGTCACAGACTGCCAAAAGCCCGGATGGTCTTTTCTTTCTAGCAACAAAACCTCGTTGCTAGCCGTGTAAATAACGACTAGTACCGAGATTGGGATTTTCATGCAGGCATTTCTGTGCTGCGTAGACGAATATGTAGTTCTCGCAATTGCTTCTCGTCAACAGGGCTTGGGGCTTGAGTTAACAAACATTGGGCTCTTTGTGTTTTAGGGAAAGCAATCACATCACGGATCGACTCTGCACCTGTCATCATTGTAACAATTCGATCTAGACCAAAAGCAATACCGCCGTGTGGAGGTGCGCCGTATTGAAGTGCATCTAACAAGAAACCAAACTTTGCTTGAGCTTCTTCAGGACCGATGTTCAATGCACGGAATACTTGGCTTTGCACAGACTCTTTGTGAATACGGACTGAACCGCCGCCAATTTCCCAACCGTTCAGAACCATGTCATAAGCTTTAGCCAAACACTTACCAGGATCTGTTTCTAGATGCTTGAGATGCTCGTCTTTTGGACTTGTGAACGGATGGTGGCAAGCAACCCAACGTGCTGCATCATCGTCATAGTCAAACATTGGGAAATCAACAACCCACATGGGCTGCCATGTTTGCTCCATCAAACCATTTTCTTTGGCCCAAGCAGAATGGCCAATCTTTAGACGCAAGGCGCCAATTGCATCATTGACCACTTTAGCTTTATCAGCGCCGAAGAAAATAATGTCGCCATCTTTTGCTTCAGTTCGCTTAAGGATTTCAGCAATCGCTGCATCGTGAAGATTTTTAACGATTGGTGATTGCAAGCCATCACGGCCCTTTGCAATATCGTTGACTTTGATCCAGGCCAAACCTTTAGCGCCGTAGATTGATACAAATTGAGTGTAATCATCAATATCACTGCGGCTGATGACTGAGCCACCGGGAACTCTCAAACCAACCACACGACCATTTTCTTGATTAGCAGGACCTGAGAAAACCTTGAAATCAACATCTTTCATCACATCGGTCAACTCCGTGAACTCAAGCTTCACTCTCAAATCAGGCTTATCTGATCCAAAGCGTGCCATGGTCTCTGAATAGGGTATGACTGGGAATGGATTTGCCAATTCGACGTTCATCACCGTTTTGAAAATATGACGAATCATGTTTTCAAATAAATCACGTATCTCATACTCATCTAAGAATGCTGTTTCACAGTCGATCTGGGTAAATTCAGGCTGACGATCAGCCCTTAAATCTTCGTCTCTGAAACACTTGGTGATTTGATAGTAACGATCAAAGCCTGCCACCATTAATAATTGCTTGAATAATTGTGGTGACTGAGGCAAAGCAAAGAACTGACCATCATGAACTCGAGAAGGCACCAAGTAATCTCTAGCTCCTTCAGGAGTGCTCTTGGTCAACATCGGAGTTTCAATATCAATGAATCCAGCTTGATCCAAATACTTTCTTGTTTCAATCGCAACGTTATAACGAAGACGTAAATTCTTTTGCATTTGCGGACGACGCAAATCTAACACGCGATGAGTTAGGCGTGTTGTCTCAGATAAATTGTCATCTTCCAGTTGGAACGGTGGCGTGACAGAGGCATTCAAGATATTCAATTCATGGCAAAGTAATTCAACTTTGCCGCTGACCAAATCATTATTTTCAGTACCGGTTGGGCGTGCACGCACCAAACCTTTGATTTGCACACAATACTCATTGCGCACTTGCTCAGCAATCGAAAACATCTCTTGGCGATCAGGATCACAAACAACCTGAACAAAGCCATCTCTATCTCTTAAGTCAATAAAAATAACGCCGCCATGATCGCGTCGACGGTTAACCCAACCCGCCAAAGTTACTTCTTGTCCGATTAATGATTCTGTGACTTGGCCACATTGATGGCTGCGCATTGACATAAAACTTCCTACTTTGCTGATGTGACTGAATGATTGAGAGGGGCTACTGAGCCCATTGAAACTATGTGCTTCAAGGCTTCTTCAACGCCCATATCCAACTCGATGATGTCCGCACGAGGAACAATCATAAAAAAACCAGAAGTTGGGTTAGGGGTTGTTGGCAAAAATACATTGACATGCTCACCGCTTAATTTGCCTGAGACTTCCGCGGCTGGATTACCTGTGACAAATGCAATTGTCCAAGAACCATTTCTTGGATAAGGGATTAAAACTGCTTTTCTAAAAGCATTACCCTTGCTTGAGAAAAGTGTGCCAGAAACTTGTTTAACACTTGAGTAGATTGATTTAACGATTGGGATGCGAATAATAATTTGATCCCAGAAACGAATCCACCATTGACCAGCAAAATTAGCAGCGACAATGCCAGTTGCCATAATCACTGCAATCACAATCAAAATACCTACACCTGGTAAGTTTCTGAATGATTGCAAGGCTGGTGTTAAGTCGACAGGCAAAACAGCCACTAATGCAAAAATCACCGAACCGAATACGCCATCTAAAACAGACAAGCCCCAAGTCATCACCCAAATGGTGATGGCTAATGGGGTCCAAACTAAGATGCCGGCAATAAAATATTTTTTCATGGAGCCTTAAATTATAGGGCTTAGCTCAGCCAACTGAGCGTAAATAAGGTTCCGCCTAAAAGACCACCCATGAAAAGAATGCTTCCCCAAATTAACTTTTTGGTTTTTTGCTGCTCCAAGACCAACCTCAACAACAGCTCGTGATCAGACGTATTTCCTTGTTTTTGATTGGCCTCCAACAATTGAACAAGCAATCTTGGGATAGTGGGCACTAACTTAGCCCACTGAGGAGCCTCTGATTTCAGGCGATCAATGAAGCCCCTGATACCGATTTGTTGATCAATCCATCGCTCTAAAACTGGTTTTGCCGTTTTCCATAAATCCATATCAGGATCTAATTGACGACCCAAACCTTCCACATTCAGCAGTGTTTTTTGCAACAAGGTCAATTGCGGCTGAATTTCAACATTAAAGCGTCGAGAGGTTTGGAAAAGCCTCATAAGCACAATACCCAATGAAATTTCTTTTAAAGGACGATCAAAATAAGGTTCGCAAACAGATCGCACGGCACCTTCTAATTCTTCTACTCGGGTATCTGCCGGAACCCAACCAGACTCGATATGTAATTCAGCAACGCGCCTGTAGTTACGATTAAAGAATGCTAAAAAATTGTGCGCCAAGTAATTTTTATCTGTTTCTGAGAGGGCCCCAACAATTCCAAAATCTAAAGCGATATAACGTCCAAAAGTTTCAGGAGCAACACTCACAAAAATATTACCTGGGTGCATGTCCGCATGGAAAAACCCATCGTGGAACACTTGAGTAAAAAATATCTCAACACCATCAGAGGCTAATTTTTTAAAATCAATCCCGGCCGCACGTAACTCATCTAGGCGTGAAATTGGAATGCCATGCATTCTTTCCATCACGATCACATTGATGCCGCACAAGTCCCAATACATTTCAGGGATGATCAGCTTTTTAGAACCCTCAAAATTTCTGCGGAGTTGACTGGCATTTGATGCTTCGCGCGTTAAATCTAATTCATCGTGCAAATAAGTATCAAATTCATCAACATTCTCTCTTGGTTTTAAGCGCTTACCGTCACGCCATAATTTTTCAACCAAAGATGCCAATACTCTCAGAAGTGCCAAATCACTCTCAATGATTGGCAAAATTCCAGGGCGCAAAACTTT
This sequence comes from Polynucleobacter meluiroseus, assembly GCA_945867755.1. Lineage (GTDB taxonomy): Bacteria > Pseudomonadota > Gammaproteobacteria > Burkholderiales > Burkholderiaceae > Polynucleobacter > Polynucleobacter meluiroseus_D. The sequence continues at coordinate 17,356 of CAMBJN010000006.1, read as the reverse complement.
GATGGCTACTTCCTTACCTTGCCACTCAGGATACTTTTCCGTTCCCTTGAGTACAGCAAAGTGGACTTGTGCAACAGAAGCGCTGGCCACAGGCTTTTCGTCAAAGGATACAAATACCTCTGATAATTTTTTGCCTAAAGATAATTCAATCAACTCAATTGATTTAGTTTGGGAGAATGGTGGCACTTGATCTTGCAATTTGGCCAACTCATCAGCGACATCCAAGGGCAAGAGATCTCTGCGAGTGGATAAGACTTGGCCAAACTTAACAAATATAGGGCCCAAAGACTCTAAAGCTAAACGCAGACTTTCTCCGCGGGTATAACCTGTTGGAGTTGTCCAAGAAATACCCGTCAAAATAACCTTAACTAAGCCTGGCCTCAGGCTATCTCTGACTATTCTTAAAAGCCCAAAACGCCAAATTGTGTAAAGGATCTTGAACAATCTAAAAAATTGTTTCACAAGCTTCCCTCTAGTAAGCGTTCAATACGCTTCTCAATGCGCTCAACATCGTCGCGTAAACGTCTTATTTCATCTTTATGGCGCACTAATTCTTCTCTTTTAACAAGTGTTGGTTTTTCATGAATAAGATATTCTAAAACGCTAGTACCAACATCCTGAAGTACATTTTGTCCAAATTGCTTACTTTGTTGAGCCGCCTTCATGATTCTGTGGGCCATAGGGTCGCCAACCAGCTTGGATAAATCTTCCTCAGCCTCCCAGCGCAGCTGACCTGCCAAAGTAGATACAGCTTGGGCCAGATCCACATCTCCGGATACTTTGACGTGCTTTACAGCCGCGTCTTTGCCGCCCGCAATATAAGCATTAAAAACATCTGGGCCGATTGTTAGTGTGACATTTGGCTCGCTGGGCGATTGACCCGCTAAAGCAAAAAGTCCCTGATCAGTGACGACCAAGGACATTTCAACAATGGGTAAAACTAATTTGATTGTTTTATCTTTTTGCTTTTGTAAAAGATCACTGGCCCAAGATTCTTGGGCCAGTAAATAATTTAAAGCATGTACGATCGTTTTCAGATCAGACCAACTGTTGAATACCGGCTAGCACCCAACCGCCCTGACCATTAACAGGCTTGGTCAAATTCCAAACCTCAACGAAAGACTCAGCAGGACCATCCGCTTGCTCACGAATCATTCCTGAGAAACGAACGCTGGCCAAATAAACATCCTGCAATGACTCAACACCTAACAAATCAGCTTCAATCGTTACCACCTCGGTGCGATTCTTCTCAGTGGCACGAGCCTGAAGATCCTGATTTAATTCTGTAAACATTTCTGGAGTAGCAAACTCTCTCAACTTCTCTAAGTCGCCACGATCCCAAGCTTCTTGTAAATGCACAAAGTGTTTTTTTGCATTTAACAAGAAAGATTCTTGATCAAAGTCTTTGATTGCAATCTCTGCAACTTCTGGAACAGCCACCTCAGCAACCGGCGATGCTGATGATGAGCCAAAATTTACTGGCTCTTGACGATCAGAGCGCTGTTGGTTTTCCCATGGCGCTCCGCCAACAGGACTGGCTTTGTAGGTTGCTTGGCCTTTATTAGCAAAACGTCTAAATAACCAAAGGCCAATCATCGCAACAGCAGCTACCATTAGAAAGCCCATTAAAAACGATGCCGCCGCCTCACCCAAACCAAAATGTGACAACAACCAACCAAGGCCCAAACCGGCAGCCAAGCCGCCTAGGATGCCGCCCATACCAAAACCTTTTTTAGGCTGTGCAGCGCCTGGTGCGCCAGCTGGCTTAGCAGCGGTTGCAGGAGCAGCCGTTGGTGCCTGAGCAGGTTGTGCTGGAGCAGCTTGTTGTTTTTTGGTTACGCTTTGTGATTGCTTGCCAACACTCTTGGATCCCCCCATGCGCTTAGCCTCGGCATCAAGAGACGCGCCCATCAACACAAATGAAGAAAGAACCAAATAAACAAAACTTTTCTTAAACATTTTTAACCTCTCAAAAAATCGATAAGTATCAGTATTTATAACCAATATGCAACGCAACAATACCACCAGTAAGCGAGTGGTATTCGACCTTGTCAAATCCCACACTTTCCATCATGGTTTTTAAAGTTTTTTGATCTGGATGCATTCGAATTGATTCTGCAAGATAGCGGTAACTCTCTGAGTCTCCAGCAACCCTCTCGCCAAGCCATGGAAGTATTTTAAATGAATAAGCATCATAAATTGGCTTTAGTGCATCAACTGGCTTAGAAAACTCCAAAACCATGGCTTTACCGCCCGGCTTGATCACTCTTAACATTTCTTTTAGGGCTACTTCTTTGTGCGTCATGTTGCGAAGGCCAAATGCAACAGTGGTCAAATCAAAATAATTATTTGGAAATGGTATTTGCTCAGCATCCACCTGAACGCATGGCAAATAGTAACCCTTATCAATTAAACGATTACGGCCAAAACCAAGCATTGATGCATTGATATCAGTTAACCAAACTTGCCCACCTGTTTCACGCTCAAGACCAACAGATTTTGCAAAACTCAAAGATAAGTCGCCTGTTCCGCCCGCAATATCCAAAACCTTTTGGCCAGGTCTCACTGCAGCCTTACTGATGGTGAAATGCTTCCATAAACGATGCATCCCACCAGACATCAAATCATTCATGATGTCGTATTTATTAGCTACAGAATGAAAAACCTCAGCAACCTTACTTGCTTTTTCAGTTTCATCAACTGTCTTGTAACCAAAATGTGTTTGCGCCATATTCAATCAATGTCCACAAGAGCGTCCATCATCTTTCGGCATTGGCACATCTCTACTAGCACCGGCCCGCTCGACTCGATCAAGATAGTCTTGCCACATTTCCTCTTGATTGATACACATGTCATAAAGGTAGTCCCAGCTAAAAATACCTGACTCATGCCCATCAGAAAACACTGGCTTGATGGCGTAATGACCAATCTGCTCAATATTGTTAATCAACACATCACGCTTGCCGGTTTGTAAAGTTTCTTGACCAACGCCATGACCCCTGACTTCAGCGGATGGTGACCAAACTCTTAAAAATTCAAACGGTAATTGATAAGTTTTATTATCGTAAGCCAACTCTAAAACTTTGGATTGCTGGTGAACAATGATGTTTTGAGGTAGCGGAGCTTTTTCTGTTGAGCTCATAATTAAACCAATACTCTTTCAATGCCGCCTTGATTAGCATTTTTCACATAATCAGCCATCCAGTTTTCACCCAAAAGATGATTGGCCATTTCAACCACGATGTAATCAGCTTTGGTGCCTGAGTCTTCATCGAATCTTGATAAACCTTGCAAACAAGATGGGCAGCTGGTCAATATCTTTACCTGACCATCAAAATCATCTCTTAATTCATCCGCACCCTTTTTCATTTCAATTTCTTTGCGGAAACGAACCTGTGATGAGATGTCCGGACGAGTAACCGCTAATGTGCCAGATTCACCACAGCAGCGCTCATTCTTCGCAATGGTCGTGCCGTCTTGAGTGGTCACCAAGCTATTGACTGTCTTCAAAGGATCTTGCAACTTCATTGGGCTGTGACAAGGATCGTGATACATGTACCTCACCCCCTTGGCGCCCTCTAACTTAATGCCCTTTTCTAACAAGAACTCATGAATATCAATGATTCTGCAGCCAGGGAAAATCTTTTCGAATTCATAGCCTGCCAACTGGTCGTAACATGTGCCGCAAGAAACCACGACCGTCTTGATGTCCAGGTAATTGAGCGTATTGGCCATGCGATGGAAAAGCACGCGGTTATCAGTAATGATCTTGTCTGCTTTTTCAAAGTCGCCGGAACCTCTTTGCGGATAACCGCAACACAAATAGCCTGGAGGTAATATGGTTTGAACCCCTGCATGCCACAACATCGCTTGAGTAGCCAAACCAACTTGAGAGAACAATCTTTCAGATCCACATCCTGGGAAATAGAACACTGCTTCGGTATCAACAGATGTGGTCTGTGGGTTTCTGATGATAGGCACCACATCAGAATCCTCAATATCTAATAAAGCTCTTGCAGTCTTTTTCGGCAAGTTGCCTGGCATCTTTTTATTGATGAAGTGAATCACCTGCTCTTGAATTGGCGGCTTCGTCACCGTTGAGCGAGGCTTTGCTGTTTGCGCCTTGGCAAACTTCTTCAGCAAATCATGCGCCAAACGTTGGGCCTTATAACCCCAATCAATCATCAATTTTCTAGTCAATTGAATTGTTTCAGGATTAGTAGCATTCAAGAAAAACATGGCTGCTGTTGCACCTGGATTGAATTTCTTCTGCCCCATTTTGCGCAACAAATTACGCATGTTCATGGTGACGTCACCAAAATCAATCTTGACTGGGCATGGGGCTAGACACTTATGACAAACCGTGCAGTGCGCAGCGACATCGTCAAAGGCCTCCCAATGTTTTACAGAAACACCGCGTCTTGTTTGCTCTTCATACAAGAAGGCCTCAACCAACAACGATGTGGCCAAAATTTTATTACGTGGGCTGTACAACAAGTTTGCGCGTGGCACGTGTGTAGCGCAAACAGGTTTACATTTTCCGCAGCGCAAGCAATCTTTGATGCTTGTTGCAATTGCACCAATATCACTTTTTTGCATGATGAGAGATTCATGCCCCATCAATCCAAAACTTGGTGTGTAGGCGTTTCTCAAATCGGCGCCCTGCATTAACTTACCTTTATTGAAACGACCCTCTGGGTCAATTCTCATCTTATAAGATCTAAAGTCTTTGATTTCAGCTTCGGTTAAGTATTCAAGTTTGGTGATACCAATGCCGTGCTCACCTGAAATCACCCCATTTAGAGATCTGGCTAACTTCATGATGCGATCAACTGATTGGTGAGCATCTTGAAGCATGTCGTAATTATCAGAATTTACTGGGATGTTGGTATGCACATTGCCGTCACCTGCATGCATGTGCAATGCCACAAACACGCGACTTCGAAGAACCTTTTTATGTATGGCTTCGCACTCTATCAAAATAGGGTCAAACGAAACGCCGCTGAATATATTTCTTAATTCAGCTCTAACTTGCAGTTTCCATGAGGCACGTAAACTTCTGTCTTGTAGGGTTGAGAAGTATTGATCCATATTATTGGACCACCCCAACCACTCTTGTCTAACTGAAGTAATTAATTGCAAAGCTTGGGCTACACGGCCTTCGAGTAAATCAGCCTCAGGCACATCACCATCTTCTGACTTACCCAATGGCAAATTACCTTGCCCAAGGAAACTCTCAAGCTCACTCAAAAGCTGAAGCTTATTCTTTAAAGAAAGTTCAATGTTGATGCGCTCGATACCATCGGTGTACTCACCCATGCGATCCAGTGGAATCACAACGTCTTCATTCACTTTGAATGCGTTCGTATGACGTGCAATAGCAGCAGTTCTTGAGCGATCTAACCAGAACTTCTTGCGCGCTTCAGCACTGACCGCAACGAAACCTTCACCAACTCTTGCGTTGGCCATACGAATCCCTTCACTGGCAGCCATCGCAACAGCATTCTCATCATCACCAACAATGTCGCCAATCAAAACCATTTTTGGCAGTACATTGCGCTTTGATTTAGTGGCGTAGCCAACTGCTTTTAAATAGCGTTCATCCATGTGCTCTAAACCGGCCAGGATTGCTCCACCCTGTTTAGTTTGTTGATCTAAGTAAGCTTTGATTTCAACAATACTTGGAATGGCATCGCGTGCTTGCCCAAAGAACTCTAAACAAACCGTACGTATTTGCTTAGGCATGCGATGCAAAACCCATCTTGCACTGGTGATCAAACCATCACAACCTTCTTTTTGAATGCCTGGCAAACCTGATAAAAATTTATCAGTAACATCCTTACCTAAGCCTTCTTTACGGAAGGTCTTACCTTTAATCTTAAGCTCTTCAGTTTTAATTACTTTTTGACCAGGGGTATAAGAACCATCCGACCAAACCAATTTGAAAGTGGCGAAGTCGACATCATGAATTTTTCCCATGTTGTGGCCAATACGCTCAATGTCTAGCCAGTTACCGTCAGGATCAACCATTCTCCATGACGCTAGGTTATCAAGAGCAGTACCCCACAAAACTGCTTTTTTACCGCCAGCATTCATGGCGATATTTCCGCCAATGCAGCTGGCTTCAGCAGAAGTTGGGTCTACAGCAAAAACATTGCCGGATTTATCTGCTGCATCAGAAACTCTTTTAGTAACAACCCCGGCACCAGAATAAATTGTGGCAACCTCTTCACTCAAGCCTGGTAAACGAATCATTTCTACAGGGCCTAGAGTTTCTAGCTTTTCTGTATTGATAACCGCTGACATTGGTGACAAAGGAATTGCTCCGCCTGTGTAGCCAGTGCCGCCTCCGCGAGGGATGATGGTTAAACCGAGCTCAATACATCCTTTGACCAGGTTGGGGATTTCTTCTTCTGTATCAGGCGTTAAAACAACGAATGGGTATTCAACACGCCAATCAGTTGCATCTGTCACGTGAGAAACGCGAGCCAAGCCGTCATAAGCAATATTGTCTGCAGCAGTGACTTTGCCCAAAACCTTGCGAACACGTTTGCGCAAAAGCGCGACACGGTCAAATTCAGCATTGAATTGTTCAACAGCTAGTTTTGCGCTATCAACTAGTTTGCCAACCTTATCGGCCAAATCGGTGGTCATTCTTTTTTGAACTTCTGTCAAGCGATGATTCAATGCCTCAATCAGTTGCTTACGACGACCAGGATTATCTAGAAGATCATCTTGAAGATAGGGGTTGCGCTGAACAACCCAAATATCACCCAACACTTCATAAAGCATTCTGGCTGAACGCCCAGTTTTTCTTCCAGACCTTAATTCATCAAGAATTTGCCAAGCTTCTTCACCCAATAAACGAATAACAATCTCTCTGTCTGAGAAAGATGTGTAGTTATAAGGTATCTCACGCAGACGAGGGGCATTTTGAGGATGCTCTGTCATGCTGTGGAGGGGCAAAGGTGCGTTCATATCATCACTTTTAACTAAAAACCCATTTTAAAGGACTATCGAGATCTTCGCCTTATTCCCCCTTAAGCCCCTTTGTGACCTTAGATAGTGCAAGGTCATCAAAGCAATCCAAGCCAACGACCGATTACAGACCAAAACCCCTCGGGAATCAGCAATAAAGCATAGGTCATGGTGACGTAACGTAAAAACTTGCCGATTGCCATGTAAATCATGCATGAAAGCCATGGCAACCTGAGCCAGCCTGCCACAGCGCACAAAGGATCCCCAACAATCGGAAGCCAGGACAGCAGCAGGGCTGGAGGACCTAATTTTTCAAACCACCCCAATAACTTGTGGTCTCTGGGTCCTACGAGCTTCTCGTGCGCTTTGTTGGCACCATACCCCATCAACCAATTAAGCATGCCGCCCAAGGTATTGCCAAGTGTGGCAACAAAAACAGCTGGCCAAAACATTTCTGGGTTTAGTTTGATATAGCCAAATAGGACCGGCTCTGAGCCCATTGGCAAAAGGGTCGCTGATATAAATGAAATTGAGAAAACGGCAGGCAAACCTACCGCGGGCAGAGAGAGCCAAACCAAAAAATTATGTAAATTGGTATCCATGTTTGAGCATTTTAGGCTTTTGCCGTGATACGCTCACAGGATGCCTAAAGATTATTTACGAAAAATATTGACCGCCAAGGTCTATGACGTTGCCCGAGAAACTGAGCTTGAACTCGCTTCACACCTTTCCGCGCGCATTAAAAATAAAGTTTTGCTTAAAAGAGAAGATAACCAACCGGTTTTCTCCTTCAAGTTAAGGGGCGCTTATAACAAAATGGCTCATTTGAGCCCTGCAGACCTTAAGCGCGGAGTTATTGCAGCTTCAGCAGGCAATCATGCACAAGGCGTGGCCTTGGCTGCGGCAAAATTGGACTGCAAAGCCATCATCGTGATGCCTACCACCACGCCTCAAGTGAAAATCGATGCGGTTATCTCTCGCGGCGGCAGCTCTGTCAAAATCGTTTTGCATGGTGAGTCTTACAGCGATGCTTATGAACATGCCCTCTCTCTTGAAAAGAAACACCAACTCACCTTTGTTCACCCCTTTGATGATCCAGATGTCATTGCAGGTCAGGGAACAATTGCCATGGAAATCTTGCAACAACACCAAGGGCCTATCGATGCCATTTTCTTAGCCATTGGCGGCGGTGGATTAATCGCAGGCGTTGGTGCTTACATCAAAGCTATTCGTCCAGAGATCAAAGTTATCGGAGTTCAAACTATCGACTCTGACGCCATGAAAAAATCTTTGGAAGCTGGGCGCAGAATTGAGCTTAAAGAAGTTGGTCTTTTTTCAGATGGCACGGCTGTCAAACTTGTTGGCAAAGAAACTTTTAGACTTTGTCAGCAAGTTATTGATGAGATCATCACTGTGGATACAGATGCCATCTGCGCAGCGATCAATGACGTCTTTACAGACACAAGAAGTATCTTAGAGCCTGCGGGGGCACTTGCTTTGGCCGGCTTGAAGGCATATGTTGAGCGCGAGAAATGCAAGAACCAAACCCTGGTAGCGGTTGCTTGCGGCGCCAACATCAATTTCAATCGACTTAGATTTGTTGCTGAAAGAGCTGAAGTTGGCGAGTCAAAAGAAGCTGTTTTTGCAGTCACCATTCCAGAGCAAAGAGGTTCATTCAAGCGTTTCTGCGAACTTTTGGGTGAGCGCAATGTCACAGAATTTAACTATCGCATTGCCGATGCCAATAAGGCTCACATTTTTGTAGGTATTGCCACGCAAAAAGCCTCTGACAGTGCCACCATTGCAAAATCATTCACAAAATCTGGCTTCAACACCATTGACTTGACTCAGGATGAATTAGCCAAGTCACACCTACGTCACATGGTTGGTGGGCGCTCACAGCTAGCAAAAAATGAATTGCTTTATCGCTTTGAGTTTCCAGAAAAGCCTGGCGCTTTGATGAAATTTTTAACTAGCATGGCCCCCAACTGGAACATCAGTCTTTTCCATTACCGAAATCATGGGGCAGATTACGGGCGTATTTTGATTGGCATGCAAGTCCCAGCCAGCGATAAAAAAGAATTGAAGAAATTTTTACTAGGTCTTGGCTACCCGCACTGGGATGAAAGCAATAACCCCGCCTACAAACTTTTCTTGGCATAAGTATGGCGTTTTCACTCGAAGGTAAATTAGTTGTTGCAATTTCTTCTAGGGCTTTATTTGATTTTGAAGAAGAGAATCAAATTTTTGAAGCCAGCGACGACAGTGCCTACATGCAACTTCAATTAAACAGAATTGATTTACCAGCCAAGCCTGGGGTTGCATATCCATTGGTCAAAAAGTTATTAACCTTTAATGAGGGTGGCCAACAAAATGTCGAGGTGGTGATTCTTTCCAGAAACGATCCTGTGAGCGGCTTGAGAGTTTTTCGCTCAGCTAAAAACGCTGGTCTAGCGATTGAGCGTGGGGTCTTTACCAGAGGTCGCGCACCGTATCACTACCTTAAATCTTTACAAGCCAATCTTTTTTTATCAGCCAACGCTGATGATGTGCGCGCCACCCTAGATGCAGGCTTTCCTGCAGCCATGGTGTTTCCTCAAAGTAAGCAACTGGCTGAATCTAATCCAGATGAAATACGCGTCGCCTTTGACGGAGATGCCGTTTTGTTTTCAGATGAAGCGGAAAGAGTTTTTCAAGCAAAAGGGCTCGATGCATTCGTTGCACATGAAAGTCATAAAGTCGAAACACCTTTACCCCCAGGCCCATTTAAACCTGTGTTAGAAGCACTGCATCGCCTTCAGGTTGCTGCAAAAAAGTCTGGTCAATCAATGAAGATCAGAACTGCTTTGGTCACAGCCCGGTCAGCACCTGCGCATGAGCGAGCCATTAGAACTTTGATGGCCTGGGGCGTCACAGTTGATGAAGCCATGTTTCTTGGTGGTTTAGCTAAAAAAGATTTTTTAAAAGAATTTCAGCCTGACTTTTTCTTTGATGATCAATTGGGGCACTGCGAACTTGCTTCAGATGTTGCCCCAACAGGACAGGTTCTTTCTGGTATCGCCAATCAAATCAAATAATCACATGAGCAACTTAGATCAAGCGCCGCTGGGCAAAAACTCTGACAACCCCAGTCAATACAGTCCCGAACTTCTTTTTCCAATCGCACGTATTGAAAACAGGCTAAAGATTGGAATTAAAAGCACTGAGCCACCTTTTTTTGGTATTGATATTTGGAATGCTTATGAGTTGAGTTGGTTGAATGCCAAAGGAAAGCCTCAGCTTGCCATTGCCACTTTCTTAGTTCCAGCTAACTCACCAAACATCATTGAATCAAAATCATGGAAGTTGTATCTCAATAGCTTGAATAATCACTGCTTCCGATCCACAGAAGAATTAATTCAAACACTTAAGAGTGATTTATCCAAAGCTGCTGGCGCAAGCGTTTCTGTGCAATTAGATTTACCAGAACAGCAATGTAAAAAAGGTATGAAAGAAATGGTGGGGAAATTGTTGGATCGACTTGATTTGGAGATTGATCCTAAGCAGTTACCAGATCCAGCCTTGCTTCAATCAGATACCAGCCTGGGTATTGTTGAAGAATCATTAGTCAGTCATCTGTTGCGCTCTAACTGCCCAGTGACTGCTCAACCTGATTGGGCAAGCATTCAAATCAACTATGTTGGACCAACCATTGATGAAGAAGGTTTACTGCGCTACCTGATTTCTTTTAGAGAACATCATGAATTTCATGAGCACTGCGTTGAAAAAATCTTCATGGACATCAAAGAAAAATGCCGCCCTAGTAAGCTATCGGTTTATGCCCGATATACACGCAGAGGCGGCATTGATATCAATCCATTTAGAGCTGATTACAACGCTGAATGGCCGGACAATGTCCGTCACTCGCGTCAATAATTAAAACGGTATATCGTCGTCTATATCACTGATGTTTGGGCTGCTCGATGAAGCAGGTGCTCTTGGTGCTGATGATGAAGGTGAATCCTGACCTGACATACCGCCTTCAGAAGATCCAGAAGGTTTACCACCTAACATTTGCATTGTTTCAGCAACGATTTCTGTAGAGTATTTTTCCACTCCGCTTGCATCAGTCCATTTGCGCGTTCTTAAACGGCCCTCTACATAAACCTGTGAACCTTTTTTGAGGTATTTTTCTGCCACCTCAGCAACCTTGCCAAAAAATGCGACGCGATGCCATTCAGTATTTTCGCGCATCTCGCCAGATTGTTTATCGCGGTAACGATCAGTGGTAGCAATTGAAATATTTGTCACTGCATCGCCACTAGGTAGGCGACGAGTTTCCGGATCACGGCCAACATTACCCACAATGATTACTTTATTAACTGATGCCATTTTTGTCTCCCGAAGAAAAGTTTGTTGTACCGAAATTGATCGAATTAAGTTTGTGAATTAGCCCTAACAGGTAACTCTCTCATCGTTAGTGCGATTATAAGCCAGGCGAAAATTAGTGCTGCACAAGCATAAAAAACACTTGGCTCACCGCCTCGTTGTAACAGCCAGCCTCCGCCCAATCCACCAACAAATAAACCAATGGACTGAGTGGTGTTGTAGATGCCCAAGGCAGTGCCTTTGGCTTGGCTGGCCCAGCGAGAAACCAAGGATGGTTGCATCGCTTCCAAAATATTGAAGCCAATGAAATAAACCAGCACTGCAGTTGCAAGGGCTGGCAGAGTTTCAAAGCTTGCCATGATTAGTTGAGCAATCATCATCGAAAGAATGCCAAAAATAAATGCTGGCTTCGTGCGTTTTCTTCTTTCGCTCATCATGATGATGGGTGCCATACAAGCAAAAGAAATCAATACAGCAGGCAAGTACAGATGCCAATGGGAGACCAAAGGCAAGTCAGCTTTCACCAATAATCTTGGCAAGGTCAAAAACAATGCAATTTGGGCTGCATGTAATGCAAATACACCAAAGTTCAATCTCAATAAATCAGCATTAAAGAAAACATCGGAAAATTTGCCGGTGAATGGTGTATTCAACCTGTCTTGTTGTGGCACCACAAACAAGGCCAATAAAATAGCCCCAATCCCCAAAACTGCCATTAGATAGAACATGCCATCCAAACCGATAGATTCATGCAGTGGTGAGGCCAAAACCAAAGATATGGCAAATGTCAGGGCGATACTCCCACCAATCATGGCCATCGCTCTTGTGCGTGTTTCTTCCTTGGTTAAATCAGCCAACCATGCCGTCACTGCTGCCGAAACTGCACCGGCCCCCTGAATCGCTCGCCCCACGATGATCCATATCAAATCATCATGACTGGCGGCTATCACCGCCCCCAGAACAAACAATAAAAGTCCGGCAACGACAACCGGTCTTCGACCGTATTTATCAGAGAGCATTCCTAGCGGTATATGTAGGCAGGCCTGGACAAGGCCATAGACCCCCAAGGCTAATCCAATTAACAGGGCTTGATCACCGCCTGGCAAGCCTTTGGCGTGCATGCTAAAGACTGGCAAAATCAAAAATAGTCCCAACATGCGCAGGGCAAAAATGCCGGCTAAAGCTAAAGATGCGCGAAGTTCTGTTTTTTCCATAAAGAAAGGCTATATTAACTGGTTACGCAGAGAAAAATCATGGATACGATAAAAATCAGAGGTGCTCGCACCCACAACCTTAAAAATATCAATCTTGATATTCCCAGGAACCAATTGGTTGTCTTAACTGGCTTATCTGGATCAGGTAAAAGTTCTTTGGCTTTTGATACGCTTTACGCCGAAGGACAACGACGCTACGTAGAATCTTTATCTGCCTACGCCCGTCAATTTTTACAGTTGATGGAAAAGCCGGACGTTGACTCAATCGAAGGTTTGTCGCCTGCCATTTCTATTGAGCAAAAAGCAACCAGTCACAATCCACGCTCGACTGTTGGTACCGTTACTGAAATACATGATTATTTGCGTTTACTTTTTGCGCGTGCCGGTACGCCACACTGCCCAGAACATCAGCTACCACTACAAGCGCAAAGTGTTTCCCAAATGGTTGATTCTGTGATGTCAAAACCTGAAGACACAAAATTAATAATTTTGGCGCCCGTTGTGAGCGAGAGAAAAGGTGAGCATCTCGATCTATTTGAAGACCTGCAAGCGCAAGGTTTTGTTCGTTTTCAGATTCGCTCAGGTGGCGGCACAGCCTTACATAACAAAGCAAAAATTTATGAAGCTGATGAATTGCCCAAGCTAGTTAAAAACGAAAAGCACACGATTGATGTGGTGGTCGACCGAATCAAAATAAAACCAGATATTCAGCAGCGCTTAGCGGAGTCTTTTGAAACAGCGCTGCGCTTAGCTGATGGCAGGGCCATTGCACTTGAAATGGACACAGAAAAAGAGCAGCTATTTTCAAGTAAATTTGCCTGTCCTATTTGCTCTTACTCATTACAAGAGCTAGAGCCCAGGTTATTTTCATTCAATAACCCGATGGGTGCCTGTCCTAGTTGCGACGGTTTGGGACACATCAGCTTTTTTGATCCTAAGCGCGTGGTGGCTCATCCTGAACTATCTCTTGCCTCAGGGGCTATCAAGGGATGGGATCGCCGCAATCAGTTTTACTTTAGGTTGCTTCAGAATCTTGCAAAGCATGCCAAGTTTGATTTAGAGGCGCCATTTGAAGAGTTACCAAAAAAAGTTCAAGAACTGCTTCTATTTGGATCTAACAATCAAGACATTCCATTTGAGTATTTAAACGAAAAGGGAAAGGTTGTTGTTCGAGAGCACGCCTTCGAGGGCATCGTGGCTAACTTTGAGCGACGCTACAGAGAAACTGACTCCCCAACAGTTAGAGAAGAACTCGCGAAATATCAAAATAACAAACCCTGCCCAAGTTGCGAAGGCACGCGCTTGAGAACTGAAGCCAGAAACGTCAAGGTTGGTGATGGCAAACAAGCACGGGCAATTTATGAGGTCAGCAACTTGCCTTTAGGTGAAGCCCGCGACTACTTTCTATCACTTGAATTAAAAGGCGCCAAAAAAGAGATTGCAGGAAAAATCATTTCTGAAATCGGTGCGCGCCTGAGCTTTCTCAATGACGTTGGCTTGAATTATTTATCTTTGGACAGAAGCGCGGACACCCTTTCAGGAGGAGAAGCGCAGCGCATTCGCCTGGCCTCTCAAATTGGCTCGGGCCTGACTGGCGTTATGTACGTCTTGGATGAGCCATCCATCGGCCTTCATCAGCGCGACAACGATCGACTCATTGGCACACTCAAGCACCTCCGAGATTTAGGTAATTCTGTGTTGGTGGTAGAGCACGATGAAGACATGATCAGAGCTTCTGATCATGTGATTGATATTGGCCCGGGCGCTGGAGAGCATGGCGGAAAAATTATTGCAGAAGGCACCCCAAAGGAAATTGAATCTAACCCTGCTTCCTTAACGGGTGCTTACCTTTCTGGTAAAGAAGCCATTCAGATTCCCAAAAATAGAACCCCCGTGGGAGAGCATTCTTTAAAAATATTAGGTGCAACAGGAAATAACCTTAAAAATGTTGATGTTGAAATTCCATTGGGATTATTGACCTGCGTGACGGGCGTGTCTGGATCAGGCAAATCGACCTTGATCAACGATACACTTCACCATGCCGTTGCGCAGCACCTCTATGGCTCTATTGCAGAGCCCGCGCAACACAAAGAAATCATTGGTCTAGAACATTTTGACAAAGTGATCAACGTTGATCAATCTCCTATTGGCAGAACTCCAAGATCAAATCCTGCGACCTACACAGGCCTTTTCACTCCGATCAGAGAATTATTCGCTGGAGTCCCAGCAGCTCGAGAGCGAGGTTACGAAGCCGGTCGATTTTCTTTTAACGTCAAAGGTGGCCGTTGCGAAACCTGTGAAGGTGATGGCGTCTTAAAAGTTGAAATGCACTTCTTGCCCGATGTTTATGTTCCTTGCGATGTATGTCACAGTAAACGTTACAACCGCGAAACTTTGGATATTCGTTACAAAGGCAAAAATATTCACGAAGTTTTATCCATGACCATTGAGCAGGCCCATGAATTCTTTGAGGCAGTGCCAACGGTCAAAAGAAAACTTAAAACATTGTTAGATGTTGGTTTGGGGTACGTCAAACTAGGGCAAAGTGCCACCACCTTATCCGGGGGTGAAGCACAGCGCGTGAAGCTCTCTTTGGAACTATCTAAGCGAGACACTGGTAGAACTTTGTATATTTTGGATGAACCCACCACAGGCCTTCATTTCCACGATATTCAGCTTTTACTCAAAGTCATTCACACCCTCAAAAAGCATGGCAACACCATTGTTATCATTGAACATAATTTAGATGTCATCAAGACAGCTGATTGGGTCATTGATTTAGGCCCAGAGGGTGGCGGTGGTGGCGGTGAAGTTATCGCGGTTGGTACCCCAGAAAAAGTTGCTAAAGTAGCAAAAAGCTACACTGGAAAGTACCTGGCCCCCTTATTGAAATAAGCCTAAAGACATATACTCTAGCCATGACTCATCAAACTTCTGAACAAAACCAGCGAGCCATTGATTTGGCTAGAGAAACTTTGGCCATTGAAGCTGAAGCCATTTTGACTCTTAAAAAAAATCTCACGCAAAAAAATGCTGAGAAATTTGCTTACGCCATTGAGTTGTTATTAGCTTGTAAGGGTCGTATTGTGGTTTCTGGAATTGGTAAATCTGGCCATATTGCTAGAAAAATTGCAGCAACCTTTGCGTCGACTGGTTCACCTGCTTTTTTTGTGCACCCAGCTGAAGCAAGTCATGGTGATTTAGGTATGGTCACTCAACATGACGTCTTTGTGGCATTTTCAAATTCTGGCGAAACCAGTGAACTGACTGCCATTGTTCCCATTATCAAAAGAACTGGTGCAAAACTGATTGCGCTGACAGGTAATCCAGAATCATCATTAGCATCCCTGGCGGATTCTCACATCAATGTATCCGTTGAAAAAGAAGCCTGCCCTCTTAATCTAGCCCCAACTGCAAGCACTACTGCATCTCTAGCAATGGGCGACGCCTTAGCAGTTGCATTACTCGATGCAAGAGGCTTTAATCCTGAAGATTTTGCACGATCACATCCTGTTGGCAACTTAGGAAGAAAGTTACTCACCCACGTTCGCGATGTGATGAGAGGTGGTACAGAAGCGCCTTACACAAACATCAAAGCAAGCATCACGGACGCTTTACTAGAAATCACTTCCAAGCGCATGGGTATGACAGTGGTGGTGGATGACTCTCAAAAAGTCGTTGGTATATTTACCGATGGTGATCTGCGTCGCTTGATTGAAAAGAACAGTCAATTTCAAGGCGCCTCTTTAAAAGATGCCATGACCCCAAATCCAAGAACCATCTCCCCCGATCTTTTGGCAGCTGAAGCTGTTGAAATGATGGAGCGTCATCGCATCAATCAACTCGTTGTAGTAGATGCCAAAGGAGTTCTGATGGGAGCTCTCAATCTGCACGATCTTTTTGCAGCACAGGTTATTTAATATGTCGAACGCATTCAGTCCAATGGTCACCAATCCATACACAGAGCACCCGCAAGCACTTGATCGGGCTGCCAAAGTCAAACTTCTTGTTTTAGATGTTGACGGTGTTTTAACTGATGGCAGTTTATTGATTGGTCAAGATGGTAAAGAGACTCTCAAGATTTTTGATAGTCTCGATGGTCATGGTATCAAATTACTTCAATCGACAGGTGTGATTGTTGCCATCATCACTGGACGCAATTCTCCAATGGTCGAAGGTCGCGCAAAAGAACTGGGCATCAAACACGTACAAATGGGTGTATCTGAAAAATTCAAAGCCCTACAAATTTTATTGGAGCAAACCAAGTTAACGCTTTCAGATTGCGCAGCAATGGGTGACGATTGGCCAGACTTATCAGTTCTAGCAAAAGTTCATTTTGCGGTATGCCCTGCACAAGCACATGAAGAAGTCAAAAAACGTGTGCACTTTATTACCAAGCGCTCAGGTGGTGCTGGAGCAGTTCGTGAAGTTTGTGACTTGATCTTAGTGGCTCAAGATAACTATCAGCGCCTACTTAAAGAGTCTTTATAGCAATGGGAATCATGGCCCAGATTTTAAAGTTCTTGCCAATGTTATTGATGGCAGTTTTAACCCTGGGCACCTATTGGATGGTTCAAATGAATGAACCTAACTTAAATACAGAAAAACAAAAACGGCATGTACCCGACTACATCATGGAGGGTGTTGTTGTTACAACTCTAGGCCCTGGAGGCAATACAAAATTTCGCGTGGTAGGTCAAAAACTGATCCGCTATGAAGACGATGCCAGCTCTGAGATAGACTGGCCCATCGCCAGAAGATTTCATGAAACAAAGCCTCCTATCACTGTTAAATCA